>CALGNA010000059.1 GCA_937958795.1 uncultured Bdellovibrionales bacterium
TAAATAATTTTGAAACTATAATTAAAGCTAACCCAACAAAAAGCGCTACACTAGCACGCAAAAACCTTGATGCATCAGACTTAAGAGAAAACTCAAACCAAAGAAGATCCGAGTAACTGACATTTCTATACGCAACAAATCCAACGACTATCGTTAGGAGTACTACTAATGTAATAGATACAATCCATCTTAGAGACAATGTGGTTGAAAAAATAGATGATTTTCTGTAAAAATATTTTTTTGATCTCCATAGTAGAAGAGCTACAAATAATAAAAAGAGTGCTTCTTCATAGTCCCAACCTTTTATGATTGAAAAAAAAGATCCAAGAACTAATAAAACCAAAAACGTCCAATAAGCTCCAGAAAGTCTCTGTATCAATTTTTGAGATAAAAACATTAACATGATGCCAACAATACTAGCCGTGAAATGTGATAGCTCTATAGCAGGAAGAGGAAGCGTTCCATAAAATTCAAATCTCTTATGTAACGTGGGCGTTGCTCCAGAAATTAATAAAATTATTCCGGATAAGAATAAACACATTGATAAAGCCAGGGGAACTATTTGAGTCGCTAACTGATCTACTGATTTATATACTTTAGATAATTTGCCCACAGAGAGTTTATAACTGGTTAATCAAAATTATCAAAGCTTGAGTTTTGATTCTTACTTTTTTCTCAAGCCATGAAAAATTGCAAAATAATATTAAAAATATTGAAGGTGCGCTCTTTTTCAGTAAACCCACCTTCCTAAAAAATTTATGCCAAGTGCTATTAATTTATTTTAGATAATAGTTTTTTATCCTTCACCAACTGACGAACACCATGAGCTTTCACTTCTTTAAACTTGTTGCTCTGACACCATTTATGAACACTGCTTATATCCATTTTTTGGCAACTAGGAGCTACATTCCATGTCACCTGCAAAGGGGAACATGTCTGTTCCGTATAACTTGGACCCGTCGTTGATCCTAAAAACTGAATAGCACCTTTATCTGTAGGTATTTTAAGAGCTTGATGATATCCCTTACGCATCTTACCTGCATCATAATCCATTAGATTTACGGCATTCTTATCATTTACTAATAAATATACTTGAGTCTCTACCCTTAACTGTGGATTAGCACATGCATCTGATAAGCAGGCACCTAAACCAACGCCTGGTTCCACATCACAAGATGTATGGACCCAATGTATTTCAATTGTTTCTCCAGGTGCAATATTCTTACAACCCTTAATCGCTGGTACAGACAACTGTTCTTTTAATAATTTTGAAGTGCTATTACACATATATCCGCCATATTTTCCGGATCCAGCATTCACTGAAAACTCTGGCCCTTTGTGCTCTGCATTTTTATGAAAATGTATATTACACAAGTTCATCTCTTTATACTCAGGTGCAAAGTTAAACTTTACTGTATTACTACCCTTCTTTTTTGAAATATCTCTAGGTGTTTGGGGGCCAAAACCAGTACAAATCTCTGCATGTGCTGTCCACACAAACATAAACGCCAAACATATCATTGCTGAAGAACATATTTTTTTCATAAAAACCCCTTACTATATTAGTGAATTACATAACATTGATTAACTGAGAAATTTATATTATAAAAATACATTAATACCAACAAATACTTTGATTTTATCAAACTATTGGAGCTTATGTGAATTGGCTTAACTACCATCACCTTATGTACTTCAGAACAATAGCCACAGAAGGGAGCATCTCTAAGGCCTCTAAAAAGCTTAACGTAGGTCAATCCGCCTTGAGCGTTCAGCTAAAGCAGTTAGAAAACTCTTTTAACCTAAAACTGTTTGAAAGACGCAATAGACAGCTTTTTCTAACCGAAGCAGGCAAATCTGCCTTAAAGTATGCCAATCAAATTCATAGTTTAGGCAACGAACTTATTGAAGTCTTGCACAACAAAGAGCACTCAACGCAGCAACACTTATCCATTGGTTCACTTGATAGCGTACCAAAAAACCTCGTCGTAAAAGTAATTGAAAATTGTCAAAAATATCAAAATTGTCACATAACTTCCTTAGATGGAACTGGCGAGGACCTTTATAGACAACTTATGGCTCACACTCTCGATGTTGTTATTTCAAATCATCACATAGTCTCATCAACAGATAAATCAGTTTACACTAAATCTATAGGTAAATATAAGCTTGGGATTTATGCTTCACAAAAATATGCCGCATTAACAGCGGGATTTCCTAAATCACTTGCTAATCAACCACTTATTTTACCTACGACCCACAGCAAACTAAGGCATGATGTTGAACACTATTTTGAATCACATAAAATCCCAGTTAAAGTCATTGCTGACACCCAAGATACAACGGTTCAAAAACTCCTTGCTCTAGATGGACAAGGGCTCATAGCAGAACCTGAATTTGCAGTTAAATCATTGCTTCGGGAAAAAAAACTCATAAGAGTAGGAAACCTCAAAGGAGTTTATGAAGAGTTTTTTCTAACATCAACAAAAAGAGTTATCGAAAATAAAATTGCAAATCACCTGATGAAAAACTTTGAATTTAATCGACCTGCCAGTGAAAAATATATACCCTAAGATAGAATGCCTTAAGGAGTATATTCTATGAAATCATTTCAATTTATAAGACACGGAGAAACAGACTGGAATAAAAATTATATTTACCAAGGCCATAACGACATCCCCCTAAATAAAACAGGAATCGCTCAAGCTAAAACTCTTGCTCAAAATATCTCTCTTGATAATGTCTCTCAAATATTTGTAAGTCCTCTTTTGCGAGCCAAACAAACTTCCTTGATTATTAACGAGTTTCACCAAAACAAATGCGAAATAATAGAAGTTCCTGATCTAATGGAATGTCGGTCCGAACAAAGTGCCCGCTTTTTATTAAATCTAAAAGGCGTTACTCATATGCCGTCTTTTGAACACGTTACACATGAGACTGAAACGCCTGAAGAGTTTTTTAATAGAGTAAAGCTGGGATTAGACCATGTCCACAAAACTGCAAAAGATGAAAAACCCCTTATTGTAGCCCATGGTGGTGTTTGCTCAGCCCTTTGTTTAAATTTAAAAATTGATTTTTTTAAAACACCAAACTGCTGCCTTATTGATTTTAATTTTTTAGATAATAAATATACAAAACAATTCGTTCATTATAATACATAAAATATATGATTAAAAATTTAAAAAAACCCTACTACCTCGTAGTCTTTACAAGTCAGCTTCATAAAGACAAACTGAACTATACAAATATTGCTGATAAAATGCTTGAGCTTACTCAATCACAGGATGGTTTCCTAGGAGCTGATAGCGTACGAGATGAATCAGGCTTTGGTATGACAACGTCATACTGGAAAGATCTAGATAGTATTGAAAAGTGGAAAAACAACAAAGAGCACCTAGCTGTTCAAAAAAATGCCTTTAAGTGGTATGAAGCTTTTTCTATTCACATTGGCCGCGTCCAATGATCATTGAAAAAATAGACCCTTCTGATTTCCAAAAAGCTCAAGACTTTTATTCTTCCGTTGGCTATACTCCAAAAATCCAACAAAGTGACATTGTGCTATGTGCTTTTGAAGAAAGCAAAATTATTGGAGTTGTTCGGATTGCTCATGAGCATGAAGTCCTTGTTCTAAGAGGCATGATGATAGCGGAAGAACACCAAAGACAAGGCCTCGGCACTAAAATGATCAAAAAACTTGAACACTCTATTGGAAAAAATGATTGCTTTTGTATCCCACATGACTGGCTAGAGGGCTTTTATGGTCAAATAGGATTTATCAAGACAGAGGACTGCCTTGGGCCTAAGCACCTTCAAACAAGGCTTATTGAAGTAAGAAAAGAACATCCTCACTTGATTCTTATGAAGCGCAGCTTTTAAATATTTCTTTTTAGCATTTTTCCCTAGCCTTCATACTAAAAATCTTTTAGCTTCCATTCCGTGAGATGGCTTTTTTTAAACCTTATTCTATTTTCTTTTCTTTCAACACAAATTCATGGGCTTTCTCATGATCATATTTCTGAAACAAGCACCAGCCATGAATGTTCTTATTGTGAAACCTACAATCATAGCCCAGGCCTAGTTTCAAAGCCTCTTCAAGTTGAACTTTGGATCACTCAAGGATCTCAAGATTATTTTTTAAAAGATCAATTTAGGCCTACAGTATCTCTCTGCTCTACAATTTCTCCAAGAGGCCCTCCTGCTTTTATCATTTAAAGCGCAGCTTTAAAAACTCACTCGTTCTCTCCTTTTTTAAAATCTGTACAAAATAAAAAAGACTTTATATCAGTCTTTTCTATTTTGTACTTATATCAATATTCTATTTAGGAAAACTCACATGTTTAAACACATTACTGTATCTCTTTCATTTTTTATGGTCTTTTTTATGGGCTCTCACTCTGTTTATTCACAGACATTAACCTCAAACCCTGTTCAAACTCTAACCAAAAACTTAGATAGCGGCGTTAATGCCCTTTTACTAGGACGAATGGGAAGCCTAGGAAACAGCCCACTAGCCGACAACCCAAATGGTTTTCAACTTCAAGAACTAGAACTTCGATTTACTTCAAACATAGATGCCTTTTTAAGAGGTGATATTACCTTAGCCATTGAATCTGAAGACGGTGAATTTATAATTGAACCAGAAGAAGCCTTTGTAGAAACACTTTTCATACCCTCTTTTACACTTAAAGCAGGTAAGTTTTTTGCTAATTTTGGTAGACACAACAGTCTGCATGCACACTCCTTTCCCTTTATAGATGCTCCTATTACAAATACCTACATCTTAGGAGATGAAGGCTTAAATGAGGTCGGACTTTCTGTTTCATATTTAGTGCCAACACCTTGGTATTTTGAAATTATAGGACAAGGTTTATCAGCTTCCAACGACACCCTCTTTGGAAGTCCTACAAATGATGACTTAGCCGCTGTGCTTTTTGTTAAAAACCTCTGGGAACTCAGCGATACATCGACACTTGAGTTTGATCTAGGTTACTCCAATGGGAAAAATAGTTTAGACGGAACAACCCATCTTTATAACTCATCACTAACTTACAAGTGGAGACCCTTAGAAAAGTCGACTTCTAGGAGTTTTTCGTGGACAACAGAATTTTTACTATCAGATCGTGAAAACTCTCCTACAGATAAAAGAGTTGGTGGTATTAGCTCTTGGGCTCAATTGCAGTTAAAAAAACAATGGCTGCTTCAAGCGAGAGCAGAGCATTTAGGGCTCCCTAAGCCTGACGATGGTGATATAAACAAATACAGTGCTTTAATTGGTTTTGTGCCCAGTGAGTTCTCCATGCTTCGCTTTCAATATGATTATATTGACGATGCCTCTCAAACCAAAGAAGAGCATCGCTTATCTCTTCAACTCAACATTAGCATGGGTTCACATCCTGCTCATGAATACTAAATAAATATTTTATAAGAGAACCTTTTATGAAATTACTATTTTTATACTTATCACTGATACTTTTTGTTAGTCCTGTCTACGGGGCTAACAAACTCAACGTAATTACTACGACTACGACACTTAAGTCCATAGTTGAATCCATTGGTGGCCCATTAGTCTCTGTAAACTCTATAACAAAAGGACCTCAAGACCCTCATTTTATTGAGGCTAAGCCCTCATATATGGTTAAGGCACGAAAGGCTAACTTGCTGGTCGCGGTGGGTCTCGAATTAGAAGTCGGTTGGCTCCCTCATATTATTAGAGGATCTAGAAACCCTAAAATTGTAAAAGGAAAGGCTGGCTACCTTGATGCAAGCTCTTTTATTACAGCAATTGATAGCTTCCCCCTTCTATCAGATAGATCTCAAGGTCATATTCATAGATTGGGCAACCCTCATTTTTTACTTGATCCACTCAAAACCATTAAAGTTGCTAAAGGGATCTCTGAGAGGCTTATAAGTTTAGATAATAAAAATAGATTTATTTATGAAAGTAATTTTAAAAAATTTGAGCAGCAAATCTTAGATCTTCATCAAAACTGGACCACAAGAATTAAGAAGACTTCAGTTGAAAAAGTAATGACTTATCATAAAACTCTCAATTATTTTCTTAAAAGATATAATTTAGAACATGCAGGGTCCATAGAAGCTAAGCCTGGCATTCCTCCAACAGCAAAGCATCTCATCTCTTTAGTTAAAAAAGCTAATCAAGACAAAGTAACATGCATTTTAAATGAAAGTTTTTTTGAAACAAATGCAGGCAAAAGAATACAAAAAAGTGCTCCTTTGCATTTAGAAGTTGTTCCAACTGAAGTTTACTCAACCCCTAAAGCAACGTCCTACATAAACCTCATTGAGCAACTTGTTCTTTCAGTTGAAAATTGCTCAAAACAATTGGACAAATAAATGAATGAAGCCTTTCTCTTTTTAGCTGCACCACTAACAATGTGTTTTATACTTGTTGGAATTCATTGCTACTTAGGCTTACACATATTAGCTCGTGAAGTTATTTTTGTAGATCTTGCTCTAGCCCAGATTGCTGCTCTAGGAAGTGTGTTTGCTTTTTTACTAGGATTTGAACATGGAGACATTAAAACTTATTTTATCTCTCTAACAGGCACTATTATTGTCGCTCTTTTTTTAGCATTTTCAAATCGGTACAAAGATAAAATTTCTCAAGAAGCTTTGATTGGGATCTTATATGCATTTGCGACCGCTGCAATCGTCTTATTTGTTGATAAAATGAGCCATGGGGCCGAACATATTAAATATGCTCTTACTGGCCAATTGCTATGGGTCACATGGACTGATGTTCTTAAGGTATCCATTATTTATGGTATTGTTTCAGCTGTTCACTACTTTTTTAGACACAACTTAATCAAAAGCTCCTTTGGATCAAAAGCACACTGGAAATGGGATTTTTTATTCTATGCTCTCTTTGGTGTTGTTATTACGAGCTCCGTTCATGTAGCAGGAGTCTTATTAGTATTCTCATTTCTTATTGTACCAGCCTTATTGAGCTCATTGTTTTACAAAACTATTTTCCACAGGCTTCTGTTTGGTTGGACGATTGGTGTCTTGCTTAGTATTTTAGGAGTTTTTCTTTCTTACACTTTAGATCTCCCTGCTGGCGCCTTAATCGTTGTGATCTTTACGTCGTTTCCTATCTTATTCATTAGTATGTTGAGGTTATTTAATTTTAAATCACTTTAGCTTTTCTGATTGTGCTTATATTTTTAGAATACAAACTACAATAGCATGGTTTGTATTTGAATTTACACCTAAGATCACCGTACAATAGTCTTATGAATTTTTATGCTAGAATTATTATTCTTTTCTTGTGCTTCCTTATAACTTTAGGGACCCAAACCGCCACCTCTAAAGTTTATCAGATTCAAAACATACAAATAGATGGGCTTAAAAGAACCCACAAAAAGGTTGTCTTAAATGAACTCCTCTTTAAAAAAGGTCAATCGGCACGAATTAAAGACATAGAAAACTCAATTATAAATCTTAAAAACACAGGACTTTTTTCTGATGTCACTTACCAAGTGCGTGACAAGAAATTACTTGTTCTAAAAGTAGAGGAACGATGGACAACCATACCTATTTTGAAAGCCTCCTCAGGAGGTGGAGTCAGTCAATTTACGTTTGGCGCCTATGACCCTAATTTATTCGGACGATATATTACTGCGGGAGCCCAGTATGAACGTCTTGGAGATGCTAATTCAGGTGTCGTTTGGTATGAAAACCCTCAGCTCTTTACAGGCAAATATGGACTACAACTTCAATTTTGGAAAATTGATAGGCTCAGGACTAAATATGATAAAACTCTAAATACTGCAGTACCTGTAACTGGTTTTTTACATCAAAGAAATAAAGTTTATTTTGCTTTAAGTAATGAAGTAACTCCAAAGTTCAATACTCAATTATTTTACGAGTATAATGATGATACTTTTTCAGATAAATCTGTTCCTGATAAAATTAAATCTTTACTTCTTATAACAGGCTTGCCTTTGTCTTCTGAATTTCATTTTATGGGTCTAAAT
>CALGNA010000060.1 GCA_937958795.1 uncultured Bdellovibrionales bacterium
AGTAGGCTTTAAAATAGACTTCAATTATGGAAGCCTATAATTTAAAAACTTTATTGAATATCAGATAATTCACACTCAATCAGTTGGCTCATTTCTTCCGCTGTCTGATTCGTTTCAGGTGCTATTGGTTCAAAAGAATCAAACAATGAAGCTGGGTTATCCCAGTTAACAGGAGTATCAAGTTCAATGCTTTCTAGGTCAGCTTCTTCACTAGGAGTTATAATCTTTAAAACAAACTGAGGTTTGGATTGTGTTGAAGGCTGGATCCAGTAAACTTCTGGGATGATGGATTCAAATTGATGAGTTACTGGTGGTTCAGTAGATGTAACAGAATGGAAAGCTAAAAATAAGTTATCTGTCTTTGTATCAAAGTCTGAGTTAAGATTAAGACTTGAGAAGATGGCGGATTTTTGATCTTCGCTTAGAGAGCTGATTTCTTTGTCCCAAAGTGTTCTGTCTGAGTTGGTAGTGTTAATGTCTCCAGTAAAAATAACGACATCATAGTTTTCAGTACAAGACTTTGTAAATTTGCCATCCACAATGTCAGTGAAGCATGGAGCGTACTGTCTTGGGATAATACTGTATTCGCCACAAGAGTAGATTGGGAAAGTGTCTTCGTCATCAGCATTAGATGTACTAATAAGTAAGATAGAGAATAAAGAAAGACAAAGTATAGAGTTTAGTAGCTTGATCATTTTAATCCTCACTTGTTAATGTCTGAGTATTTAGACCAGGTCATCTGACAATCTCCTCGGTCCAAATTTTTTTCAAGACTTTTAGAGCATAAAGTTAAAAGCAAGTAAATTTGAAAATATGAGCCCTGTAAAAATGATATTATAGGAGCCTGGAGAGTTCTCAAATAGAGTATTAACTTATGATTTATCTAAATATTTAGATGAAATTTGTTCTATTCAGGCGGAAAAAAATATATCTAACAACAAGAGGCTCAAATCAAGAACTGTCAAATTTTTATCTTATATTTAAGTTGAATATCAACAAAGTTGCTTAAAGTGTCTAAATTATAAACTTTTATTATTTGTAAATTTTAGAATGAAATTTTGTGGCTTAATTTTGTTTATATATCCAGAAAATACCCCGAAAAAAGTCTAGTAGGACATAGGTCAAGTGATTATTTTCAGCAAGGTGTATCAGGATGAAAGCTAAACAGGACAATCTAAAATTAATGTGTATTGTTGGTTTATTAGTTAAGATCATATTTCTAACAACTGGTTGTTTAGAGTTCTCTTTGATTTCAGATTCGCTTTCGCCAGATCAGGTACAAAATATTGTTGGTGGTAATCCAGACCCAGCACAAAACCCTGGCCCAAACCCAGGTAATAACCCTTCGCCTGTGCCTCAGCCTAATCCTAATAACCCTATAAACCCAACTCCAAACCAACCACCAATTAATACTCCGCCAGTGAGTTACTCTTGTTCCGCACAAAATCCTCTTGTTTCAAAGGCAAAAGAGATTCATGTCATGTCTCGTAGTGAATATATAAAAAGTGTTGAGCTTATAACTGGAAAAGCATTTATAAATGAAAATGAAATCAAAAACTGGGATTTGTCCTATTTTGTGAACGGTTTTAATAATCAATCAAGACTTAATATGGATACTAATAAACTAGAGGGTTTATTTAAAGCTGCGAGTTTGTCTGCAGATATGGCTTGGGATTCTTGGAAAAACAATTGTGTCTTATTTGTAAATCAAAGAGGCTATTCTTGGTCAGAATGTGTAGAAAGTCATTTAAAAAAATACTTGCCATTGATGTTTAGACAGAATGTTTCAAATACAGAAATAGATAAACTCATTTCTGTTGGAATGAAATATTTAAAATCCCATGAAGATATAGAGTATAATCATCAGTTCAGAGGTTATTTAGATACTGTAACAGGGAACAGTATGTCTGCTTCAGGGTGGGCTGTGGATAATTCAGCGAATAAGAGAAATGTTTTAGTTGAGTTCTATGTGTCAGAGCAAGGTTCAAATAATGAGAAGTATATTGGAAGTGCGCTAGCAGATAAAAGCCGTCCTGATGTCAATAGAGCCTTAGGAGTCACAGGTAATCATGGGTACACTTTTAACCTACCAAAAGCCGTATTAACTCATAACAAAAACTATACTCTGCATGCTTATGCAGTGAGCATAAATGAGTTAACGCCAAATAAAACAAAATTGACAGTTACTCAGCCAAAATCATTTACAGCAAATAAAAATGCTGTTCAGGCAACTGTTGTAAGAAATTATCCACCTGAGCTTGTAACGGCAGTAAAAACAATTTTTCAAGTGGCATTTGCAGACCCAAGGTTTTTCTTAAAAGGACTTCATCCCATGAGAGGCCAAAGAGGTTCTTTGGTCCAGGCGTATGAGTTGGCAGATAGGTTAGCCTTTTACCTGGCGGGAGCAATCCCAGATAAGGTTTTACATGAAAAGGCTAAAGACCAAAGTTTATTGCAATCAGAAGTTTTAAATCAAGAATTTGAGAGATTATTAGCATCAAACTTAGATAGTTTTGTTGAGGATTTTGCGGGTGGTTGGTTTTCGTTTAAAGAGGCATTAAGTTCCAGTGATCAGAGCTATAATGATTTAGGCCAAGAGTTAAAATTGAGTTTTAAAAAAATGATTCAAGATAATATGCCAATTGATCAGTTGTTAAGCCCAGGTTTTACTTTCTTGAATTCTAATTTAAATAGCAGGTACAGACTTCCTGGTTCTGTAGGAAATGGATTTGATTTAATACAAACTCAGAAAAGAGGTGGCGTTTTATTAAATGGCTTAATGGCTTATTTAACAAAAGATGATCTAGGTGAAACTCACGTTATCAAAAGAGGTAATTACGTACTCAATAAAGTATTGTGTAAGTCTATTCCAATTGCAGATAATAGCATTAGACAGGTCATAAACAGTTCAATTCAAAATCTTAGCGGTCGAGATGATCTGACGCCGGCAGAGAGGCTTTCTATTCATAGAAATTCAGGAGTTTCGTGTAAATCTTGTCATGGCGAGATAGATCCTATTGGTTTAAGTTTGGAGAGATTAGATGCTTCTGGCGCATTTCGATGGAAGTACGGTGATGGCAAAGATATAGTATTAAATGAGACTTTATTAGGTCAAAGAATCAATACCACCTATGATCTTATTGATATTCTTTCGGTGAGCCCTCAAACCTATTCTTGCTTTGCTCAGAGAGTATCTGAGTATGCTTCAATGAATATAAAGCAGGCTTGGAAATCAGATGTTGATTGTCAAAATGATCCTTCTGGTTTTGTTCAGGGTGGAGAAGTTGGGTTGAAGGATTTAATTAAAAAACTAGTTATGTCAGAAAATTTTAAAAGCATATAAGAATAGAGTGAGAGATAAAGATGTCAAAGTACGAAGATAAGTTAAATAACAGAAGAGATTTTATTAAAAAAGCAGGCTTAGGAATGTTGGTGCCGGCTTTTTTAAAACATGGTCTGATAAACCAAGCGCATGCAAATTCGAATTTACCTCGACTGGTCACTATATTTTTCCCAGATGGTTCCTATATGCCAAATCCAACTCAAGACAATGGATGGTGGACAGTAAACGGCGCCTTGAGGCCGTTAAACAGTAACGTCATTGGAAAATATTTAACTGTACCTCGTGGAATTCAAAATGGAAAATTTAGAGGCCAAGACCAGCATTGGTCAGGTTGTGCTGGTTGGCTGTCTGCATCCAATCCAAGAACAGGAAGCTCGAGTCAATTAACTTGTGGTCGATCTATGGATCAAATAATAGCTCATCAAATGAGCAACCTACCTCAGTCACTTTCAATAGGAATAGGCGAAAGAGAATTTTCAGAGCATGCATCAACCCATGGTGCAGGTTATCTAAACTCAACGTCATGGAGGTCAGCAAATGCACCAATCAAAAACCTTGTAGGGAATAGGACTGTTTTTGATGAGTTGTTTGATGGAGTCAGCCAAGGGCCTCGTCCAGATCTCACGAAACTCCAGCCAAAAGCTGTTGTGGATCATTTTTTAGTGCAAATCAATCAGATGAAAACTCAGCTCATTAACAATGATGAAAAGCAAAGGTTTGATCGGTACTTAACAAGTGTAGAAGAGATCGAAAAGAAGCTTGATATTGTGGATCCAAAGCCAGGTGCTTGTGGTGCCCCAGCACGTCCTAATGAACATGATCTTTTTGCTGGTCGCAACCCATACATGAATTACTGGAGAACCATGCATGATATCGTAGTTGCTGGTTTTGAATGTGACCAAACAAGAGTTGTTAATATGATGTATGACAATGGTGTAGGTGGGATAGGTCCTTCTCCTAAAAATGTTAGGTATGGAACTAAATATCAAATTCATCCAGCAGCTCATTGGGCAAATGGGGACACTCCAAATCGAATTCAATCACAAAAAGATATTAACTTAGTCCATATGAACTTAGTTGCTGATCTAATAAATAAATTAGAGTCAAAAAACATGATGAGAGATACGATTATAATGGTTGGTTCTTGTATGAGTAATGGTAATGAGCACGATTATCGAAACTTACCCTTGGCGCTTATCTCCGGGCATAACAGAATCAAAAAAGGAAGTATCGGGAGGCCCAATACTCCCATTAAGCTTTCAAATGTACATAAGGATATTATGAGTTTATTTGGAATTCAAAATACTGCCATTGGTGAGGGAGACAATCGTTCTGATTCAAGAGCATCTGGGATACTAACTTAAGTTTTTTACAGTTTTTATTTACTAGAGGACTACTCGTGAGTTATGATTAAATCAATAATAAGTGGTTTCATAAAACGAAGTGAATTTATAAGGACTTCATTGAGTTGAGATAGTTTGTTTTTATATTCAAGACTTGAAATGTCTGAATAGTTACTAGAGAGGTCTTCCCAATGAGGCAATGCAAGATCTAGATACTGAAGAGCTAATTGTGCTTTCTGCTTTTTTATGAAACCAAGGTTAAAATACCTGGTTTCTAGGCTTTGATGGATATGATAATGAAACGGCTGGAATGTAGAAATGAATTGAGTTCGAGCAAGTAATTCAGCAGTATCAATTTCATTTGTATTCAGTGTATCAATTCTTCTTAATTCAGCATCAGTTATTTGAATTAAATCTAAGCTCAGTCTTTCAAAATCTTCTGCAAAACTAAAGCCATGTATTAAATTTCCTGAGATATTGTGATAGTTTTTAATACGTTTTTGAACCATGTTACACAGGGTTTCTGATGTAACTCCAGTTAGATGACACATTTCATGGAATAAAACACTGCGTAAAACGCCAGGTCTGCTATCTTTTTCAAGATCTTTAAACTTAGAGAGGTTTAAGCAGATTTTTCCATTTAAGTTAAAAGAGTCTACAGAAGCAATTTTTTCAATGCCTTGTAGATCTGTACATATATTTTCAAATCTTAAAACTTGATCCATAAAAAGTTCTGGGTCCGTAAATTTAAAGTTTAAGTCTTTTTCTCTGCTATTTAAAAAACTGACTTGTTGTCTTCTTTTACCTTTTACAAGATCAAACTCTGGGTGAACCCAGTTGGTGAGGCTTAGAATATGAGCAATGATTTCTTCATCTCTCTCTAATGTTCTCTGACTAAAGATATTTGATACGAGTAGGGTGTTCCAAAGATTTGAAGTGTTTGATGGGGTAAAAGAAAATAAATAGAAAATTTGTTCTCGTAAGTCCTCTTCGATTTTTTCTGTATGATCCTCAAGTGTGTTTGTTCCGCCAGAAATCTCAGTGCCAGTTTCATTTTGCCCACAGGACATTAATAAAAATAAATAGAATATAAATGTGAAAGTTATTTTCACTGCAATCTCACAAAGTCTAAATTTAAAACATAGATCTCTTCAGACCTTGAGTCCGCAATTTTTTTAGAACTTTCTTTTAAAAATTGAAGCATGTCAGATCTTAGGACTGTAGCAGCTTCTTTGCTAAGAGTTGCTAAGCTTTGGTAATTGAGTGCATCTTCTTTGAACCTTTGACCAAAGCGGCTCTTAACTAAATTTGATACTGATTCTTTAAATATTTTATAATAGGGAGACTCTTTGTCTATATGTATGCCCTTTTCAAGTATGATATATTGGTCATCCTTTTTAGCAATAAGTCCAATTTCTTCAAGTTCTTTAAGGCAGTAATTTGCTTTGGTTTGTGTTATTCCGAGTTCAGAAAGTCTTGAAATCACATCATCAAAAATACCTGTACTAATAGCAATAACAGCTCTGGTTAACGAAAAATCTACATCAGAAAAAAATATTTTAGATTGAAATTCTGCAAGCCTAGCTTTGTCACGAAAGCGTTCTCCGACCATTTGGTTTTGTTTCTTTAGAGCAGTGGCTTTTCTTATCAATGATTTTTTGAGTTTATCAGTTGCAGCTCTTTCTTTATAAACCAGTGTTGTAAGGTAGTCCCACTCGAGGCCTTCTTCAATCCCCATAAACTCTGAAATTAAATAGGCCTGGTCTAATGAGAAGTCCCTTGATCCAGAGAGTGTTTGAGAAATAATAACGGGCTGTATACCAGTGCAAGAAGCCATTTTAGAATAAAGCCCCCTGCCTTTTTTAGGATGAGCTTGTACCCAGTCTCTAATGTAAGTTTTGTAGCAGTTGTAATTAAAAATGGATTTACTCATGGAACAATTCCTAAAGCATTCTTAGCTAAAAGAAAAGTAATTTTATTAATCAGTAATAAACATATAATTAAAAAAAGTGACATTTTCTATCGGTTTTAGCTATTTATGCATGAAACTTAACAAAGTATTATGGATATGATTAGTGAATTAATTAAAAATATTTGTATCTGTAGTAATGACTTTTTATACATCATAGTGCGAGCATCCAAATGCGCGTAAATAACAAATTCTATTTATGGAGATAAATAAATGAAATTCTTAGTATTTTTTTTAAATGCATTTTTGCTGCTTTCTTTTTTAGTTGGTGCGCAGAGTTCTGGTGAAGTTGTAGACATATTAAGTAGTTACTACTCTATTCCAGGTCTAGATCAGCTTGTTTGTAAAGATGAGACTCATACTTATGAGGCTGGATTAATTGATGTTACCAGTTACTATTGTTTAAAGAATCGTGCGCAGTATCCTAATGTCTATTCAAATCAGGCCTATGATGCCAGTAAAAGAACAGATGCTGAAATTGGTGTTAAGTCCATAAAGTTTAAGGGTAAGTTTGCTAATGTCATAATTGGACATCTTCAGGCTAGGGACAGTTATTGGAAAACTAAGGCTGAACACAACACAGATAATAAAATCTATGTGGATAGCAGCATGATTGAGTACATTGTACCTGATTGGACTCGTAGAGTTACTTATATTGAGACTGATCTGAATACTGGTGATGGCGTTATGAAGAACAGATACACTTTAGCTAAGTATGTTAGATGTCATATACAAGAGAAAACCTGTGAGTTTACAATCGAGTCCATTAAGCCAATTGGGAGTCCTAAGCCAGATCTCGATACATATTTACCAGAATATGGATTTGGTGGTCGAGCTGGCTTTGGTGAGGGTGCTAGGTCACATGATTATCTAAATGCTGAAGAAGCACTAATGGATAATTATTTTTACTACCCTAATATTGTATCGGAAGAATTTCACACAATGATAGGCCAAGACTCTGCTAATATTCTAATGGGGTCTGAGCGCACAGAGTATGAATTTGCATTTATGTTTTTTTCACCTGTGTTTGATGAGATCTTTTCAAAGTCCCATCAGCGAGGTGACCATAGTGGATC
>CALGNA010000061.1 GCA_937958795.1 uncultured Bdellovibrionales bacterium
TAATGATAAATCAGATCTTGTTTCACCATCTAAACTATCTGCTTCTAATTGATTGATGCTCAGCTGCAGCTTTTCAAACTTGTATGAGGGAAGAGTAAAGTCACCCATATTTTCAAGCTCTAAAACTCTTTGTGCTTGCTGTTCTATTTCAGTTAAAACGACCGGAAGGGCTTCCTGCACTCCAGCTACAAAAACTTCTCCAACATACTCTTCCTGTAAAATCCTTAAATTTTTTGCTATCTGATTTTTCAAGTTTTCAAGTTTTATCTCACATTGCTTAGCCTCAATCTCTGATCGAATCACATCACGAGCCGATACAAAGCCATTTGCCTTTTGCTTTCTTAAAAATCTATGCTGCCTTCGGATTTGAACACAAAGCCCCTCCTGCCAACTGAGTTCATTTTGAACCTGATCCAACTGACTTAAGTAAACTAAAGCCTCAGACAAAAGAGCCTTTATTGAAAGGTATTTTTTATCCAGAGCATTCTGAAGAGCTGATGCAACCAGCTTGCTGTTTATAGCTGCTTTATCAAACAGTAGATCCTGAAAAGGCTTAACTTCAAAATTTATATTCAAATCAGGAACCAAAGAATCTATTTGAGTACTATTGATAAGGATATCTGAAGAGTTTAATCCATAGCCAACCCAAGTCTTAACTCCTGATTTAAACTTGTAGCCATTTTCAACTCCAACCTGAAACCTTTTCTCTTTTTCAAATGCAAAAGGTGACAAGCTAGGGTTTTTTAACTGAGAGTAACTTGCCTGTGCTCCTCCAAAGTACCCATAGTCCCACAAATAGTTTTGAGCCTTTAGGGTCTCGTGTTCTCCCTCAAGAACTAGACTCTTAAAACCGGGAGCATGCAGCTCAATGGCCTGCACCAGCCCAGTTAAATTAAAAGATGGATCTTTAAACTCAGATCTTTGCTCTGCTATTAAGCTTGAACTCACATCAGAGGCAAAAACACTTAAATTAAGCAATAAAATAGGCAAAAACAGCACTGATAACTTCAAATACACCCCCTGTATTAAAAGTACTTCCGCAGAAGTCGAAGTCGTGAGTATGTTTACACTGTTTTAACAGGGATGTCTGTGTGATTTTATTATATTTAGTTCCATTAGTATAAATCTATTCATATTAAATAGAGACCACTAAAAAATGAAACTCTGACAGGTCCTTTTCTAGAGTTTTTTTTTACTTACTAGACTTTACAAATCCATTACCAGTAATGCTTTCCAATACTTGTTAATAACAACCTAAGCCCTTGTCCCTTATCTTCAATACTAGAGTTTGGAGCAAACTCTAGTATAAAATTTAATCGCGCAAAGTATCCAAATCTATTTTTTTCGTTATCTAAGTAATTATAAAATATGTCAAAATCATACATATTGTCTATTATATCAGTGGCTGCAGGTACAAACTCAGCTAAATCTGGCTCTTGAAAACTATGTGGATTTGCAACAGAGGGACTTCTTGCTTCTACAAAGCTTACTCCAATAGTTTCATAACCTATATTTCTTTTACTATTACCTACTGTTACTAAAACTCTAATGTTTTCATATTCCGGAAATTTCATTGAATGCAGGTAAAACGAAGACAATAGCTCATAGTTTTGACTATCAGTAAGTGCTGTGACTCTAGTGCTTTGGGACCCCTTATCTTCATTAAAATACAGATTGTATCTACCTGTTGTAGTCTTTAGCTTATGGAACCCATCTACTTGCTGTTGGATATTAGTTTTGCCACTATTTATAATGAATCTTGGTTCGGTCAAAAAATCTTTGGTTAATCGCCTATCTAGAGTGCTTAAGGTTCTGTTTTCACCAGGAAGCCACACCGCTTGGGCCAATACTTCAACGGCATGGTGGGTATTATTGGCATAAGATTGAAAACTTACAAAAACAACCATCAAACTTACTGTAATATTAACAAATATATTCATTCCTAAAACCCCTTAAATTAAATCAGTTCTAATGAGAACCCTGCGCATAGTGTTAAAGCCCATAACTCACTATCTGACAATTTGAATTATTTCATAAATTACTAAATCTAGAGAGGAAAGGCCTTAGAAAGGCTAATGCACCCTGTATTTATTTCACGAACAGACTCTCCCTTAACCATAAGCTTTCTCTAGCTCTATGAGCAAAAGCCTCAGTGCAGCACTCATATCTTCTAGAGTAGAGTTTACCGGAAACTCAATTGAGAAACTAAGTTGATTAAAATGACCTGCAAAGGTATCTCTGTCCTTTTCAAAACTTGAATAGACACGTAGCTGATCATCAAACCCAGCATGCCTTTCAACCAAAACAGCATTAACATTATCAACAACTTTGTTTTGAACAGACTTCATTAATACTATACTTGAATCTTTACTGTTTTTTTTTGTGTGCTCTAAAAAAGTAACGCTTATAATATCGAGTTTTCTTGGAGCTGGATTTTTGGTTTTCCCAAAACTTACAAAAGCTCTTACTTCACCATAATGAATTAAACCCATAGAATGAAGATAAAAAATTGAACTTGTATTTGCTCTATCACTATTTTTTATTATTTTTGTAGAAACCTCATAATCATCTGCCAACTCAACTTTGTTAAATCTTGTTACTTGATAACTTATTCCCATTCTATCAGCTCTTACAGAGTAATTTTCATTATATAAAAACCCCTCCCTTAAACCTTTATTAAGAGCGGAAAGAAGCCTGCTATCTGTATTACCAAACACTGCATCTTCTAAAATTTCAGCAATATGAATTGGTGTTTTAGTCGCATATGACGAAACACCAAAAAGGATAAATACCAAACTTACTGCTGCTAAGTTTAACAAACGACTGTGAAATAGACCTTTAAAGAACTTCATAGACTACCCTTCCTAACTTTATATTTTTCTAAAAATTTACAAACTCTATTATCTGAGCAATTCAACTTAATCGCTACTAAAAATAGATCTAATTGAAAAGAGGAGAGTTATAATAGTTCCTAAACCCTGAATAATTTTCACGGTTTACCTCAAGACACTTCTTAAGTCCTCATTAATATGGCAATTGAAAGACTATGAATACTATTAACATCCTTAAAAAACTTTTAACCATCTCTTGTTTAGCAATTTTGCTCAGCTTCCAAGCACCTACCAAAGGTCATGCAGACCCTCTTACATTAACTGCAGTCAGCTTAGGCTTACTTATAACTGCAGGAATTGTTATTGTAGGCCAAACTTCAGGTCTCTATGAGATTGGACCTGATTATAAAAATATTGATAAAAGCACCTCTGTTCCTAGTGTAGCTAACATCAGCTTTGGGGATCTAGAAATAGCTCTCAATTTATTTAACCAACTTAGCTCTAGTGGATTAGCTAAGCTTTTGGCTGAGCCTGATCATATGGCAGCAATACATAATGCTAATGGAATAGACTTTTCTCCTAGAGGCCCTGGCAGGCAACTCCTGTCTCAACCTACAACAAGAGCGCCCATTACAGATTTTGGAGCTGTAGCTCCGTCTTTACCTACCCCAAGTCTAGCTGATCTAAAAAATATACAATATGCACAAACTGTTAATCAAACTCTTGCAGATGTAAAAACAAACGCCTGTAATGCAAGCAAAGACTATAATAATGAAATTCTTATGCTCTTTGCTCAAGCCTTAAGTAAAACAACTTTATGGTGGGCACCAGATGCCACAAAAGACGCGATTTGTTTAAATGCATCTGTTTTGTTGAATGGGTCAAACCCATCATTAGAATTTCAAGAGTGTTCGCTCAAGACTGATTTAGTAGAAGCGCCTTTAGGTTTTCCTCATGAACTTGGTTTTTGCTCTGAAGCACTTGCGACTAAATCTAGCTTAAACATGTTAAAGATTATTCATAATCTATGCTTAGGACAAAGCCCTTGCTTTGAAAATAGTATTATTGATAAAAAATTAAATACTTGTGATGCTATCATTGCTGGTTCATGCCTAGGAGTCGCGTCTTCTAACCTTCCACTTGCATCTACATCTTTGGAACAAAGCTTTATGTCACAACTTGTAACAACTCTTACAAACCTCTCAAGGATACTTTTTAGAATACCTCCTGGTTAGATAATATGCTTTAAGATACTAGCCTCCTTAAAATCTAAACTTTTAAAAAGACTTTATGAAATGAAAACCTCCTTTGCCTTTCACCAGTTTAAAAACCCCAAAAGACAGCTTTTATCCGAAGCGGTCTTTAATTTTACTCAAAACTACCCCTCTCTTAAGCAAGAAAGCATGAAGGTTTGTAAAGAATGGATCCAAAAGAACCAAGTCTATGCGAATGAAAAAACCTGTAATGATGGATTTAGTTTTGTTCCCAAAGGGCTTATGATCCAAGTTTTTATTCCTGAAAATCAGGTCCCTTACCCTTGCTACCCTCTTTCAGATAAAGACTTTATCCACAAAGAAGACAGCTTTTGTATTTTAAATAAGCCTTCTGGATTAGCCTCCCAACCCAATATTCAACTCAGTGAGGACAGCCTACATTCTGCCCTTATGGTTTATCTCTGGAAAAACCATAAACACAAAAAAAACCTTCCCTATTCAAGACTTGTTCACAGACTCGACAAAGACACCTCAGGACTTATTCTTTTGTCTTTAAAGGCGAGCGCCAATAAGCCTTTTCAAGAGCAATTTGAAAACAGAAGCATTCAAAAAACATATATTGCTGCCTGCCACTTTCCATATGAATTAAAAAACAAAGAATGGAGCGTTGAAAACCATTTAGGCCGTACACCTACAAAAAAACATGGCTTTAAATTTGGCTCCGTAGACCCTAAAACTCCAAAAGCTCAAGCTGCAAAGACAGACTTTAAATTACTCAAATATCAAAAACCTTGGGCTCTGCTTGAAGTTCATCCCAAAACAGGAAGAAGCCACCAGATACGAGTTCACTTAGGAGAAGACAACCACCCCATTTTTAATGACTATATTTATAATCAAACTTATAATTATGAGCCAAAACTTCCGATGGGACTTCATGCTTGGAAGTTAGAATTTAGCCACCCTCTAACCAAAGAAACTCTCCAGGTTTCGGCACCCGTACCCGACAAACTTTGGCCTTTAAAACTTTCTGAATAAATTGTTCGCACAGCCTGCCTATGATACCTAGTGCTCTCGGGGGCACTTCTATATGGCAAAAAAATTTGTACCAAAAAACTATCAAGTCGACTTTCCTTTTGAACAACACCTGGTTCACAATCCAAAACTTGGCGAGGACGCAGTTCCTTTAGATGTTCTGTTTGTCGGCGCCGGACCAGCTGGCCTATGTGGGGCTATCAAATTAGCACAGATGATCAAAGCTGATCCAAACCGAGAAGACATAGAAATCGGTGTTCTTGAAAAAGCAGAATCCTTAGGGGGTCATAGCCTCTCAGGTGCTGTGATAAATCCAAAAGCGCTGCATGAACTTTTTCCTCACTTAAGTGCTGATGATTTTCCTTTTCATCAAAAAGTTGAAAAAGAAAGTGTTTTATTTATGACTGAAAAATTTAGTATTCCAGTCCCAACACCCCCTACTATGAACAACCATGGTAATTACACAGCTTCTCTTTCTGAAGTTGTAAGGTGGCTAGGAGAAAAAGCTGAGGACCTAGGCATTCATGTTTTAACAAGTTTTGCTGCTGATAAACTCCTCGTAAATGACAAAGACCAGGTCATGGGTGTTCGAACCACTGCCATGGGACTTATGAAAGACGGCTCTGAAGGCTCAGACTTTACACCTCCAACTGATATTACGGCTAAGGTCACAGTTTTAACCGAAGGGACTCGTGGGCACCTTTCTCAAACTTACAATTCATGGAAAAAGATCCATTCTAAAATTCCTCAGATATATGCCTTAGGTGTTAAAGAAGTTTGGAAAGTAAAAAAACCTCTAGATAAAATTATTCACACATTGGGCTACCCACTCCCCTCAAATGTCTTTGGCGGAACTTGGATGTATCCCCTAGGTCCGGATAAAATATCCATCGGACTTGTTGTGGGACTTGATGCCAAAAACCCAGATGTTGATGCTCACGCCTTATTACAAAAACTTAAAAAACATCCTTTATTTAAAAAGCACCTTGAAGGAGGAAGCCTCCTTGAGTGGGGAGCTAAAACTATTCCAGAAGGTGGCCTGTTAGCTTTTCCAGAACACCTCTCAGGCGATGGAATTCTTTTTGCTGGTGACTGCGTTGGAATGGTTAATGTTCCTGCCCTAAAAGGGATTCACTATGCCATGAAGTCTGGGATCTTAGCTGCAGAATGTCTTTTTGATACTCTAGCTCAAACCGAAGAAGTTCCGACACACCAGCAACTTCAAACATATGACACCAAAGTTAAAAACAGTTACATCTATTCTGACTTAAAAGAAGTCCAATATATGAGACATGCCTTTCAAAAAGGTGGACTCTATTTAGGAGGCCTAAAAGCTGCTCTTATGACAGCTACGAAGGGAGCATTTCCAAAGCTTTCCCTTAAATCTATGAACCATGAAGATGCTGATGCTAAAAGAAGTACTCACTTTGAACCAATTGAGCAGCTCAAACTCTCAAAAGTCGATGCTGTTTATCAATCAGGAAACAAAACCAGAGATGATATTCC
This sequence comes from uncultured Bdellovibrionales bacterium, assembly GCA_937958795.1. Lineage (GTDB taxonomy): Bacteria > Bdellovibrionota > Bdellovibrionia > Bdellovibrionales > UBA1609 > CALGNA01. The sequence goes on from CALGNA010000061.1 coordinate 6,584, forward strand.
GACTCACCTTGTTTTGGGTAAAGATATCCCTGAAGATGTCGCTAAGTTTTATGCTGCTATTTGCCCTGCTGGAGTTTACGAAGTTCAGGACGGGAAGCTGATTGTAAACGCTCCTAACTGTGTAGACTGTAAAGCAACAGATGTTATTGGGCCAAGATGGACACCCCGTGAAGGCGGGAGCGGGCCACAGTACAGAATCATGTAGAATCTGTTCTTTTGTAGACTTAAAAGCTCATAACTGGCATATGATCAGTTATGACACTAACTGACTCAAAACCATCCCTCTGGGCTCTTCAAACCAATGACACAACTTCTGTAACTTTTAAGTTTAAGCCACAAACAGAGGGCCAAAAACTTTCTAAAAGCAGCCAAACCTATGAGTCTCCTCAAAAAGCTCAGTTTTCACCCATTGGGCAAAAAATATTTGGATTTCCATGGGTTGAGAAACTTGAGATCACACCAGATACTATCTCAATTACCCATCAAGACTGGGTTGAATTAGATATTATAAAAGACCCCCTACTCGAACTCCTAACAGAACATACACAAGCTCTTATTGAGTCAAAACGTGAGTTAGAAGAAAACCCTGTTGATCTTTCAAAGGCATCTGAGCCTGAACCAGGTACAGCTTCGAAAGACAACTTCTGGAATCAGCTAAACCAATTTATTACCCAAAATATCAACCCGCAACTCGCTGAACATGGTGGTGCCATGGAAGCTGTAAAATTTGAAAAAGGCGAACTTTTCATTAGCCTAGGTGGCGGCTGTCAGGGGTGTGGCATGGCAACACAGACTCTAAACGAAGGTATTGAAAAATCTCTTAAAGAACACTTTCCAAGTATTGAAAAAGTAGTCGATTTAACAGATCATAGTTCTGGGCTAAACCCCTACTCTGCCTAATATTGAACTCTAAATATTAAATTCTAAACATCGGAGACATCACCATGACTCAAATAGACCCTGGAACTCCTCTTTATAAAGCGCTGACACAGTTTCAAAATCGTATTGATACCATCTATGATCCAGATTATGGTGACTTTAAACGTAAGTTTAATCGTTATCTAACAGACCTACTTGAGATTTTTCCGACAAGTTCTGTCGAAAAAAGAAACACTCTTCTTAATATGAGACACCAAGTCTTATTTAACTCCTACGTGGACAATACAGATTCGACAAAAAAATATATCTCTGAGATAGTCGATACATTAATACATTAATCAAAAACAGAGGACCATTACAAATGAAACGGATTTCAGCTTTACTCATAACTTTCTCTTTTTTTCTTCTTCAAAGCTTTGCATCACCTCAAGCAAGTCAAAAATGGGAGTCTCTTCAATACGATAAGATAGCTCCTAATAAAGTGAGCGTTCTAGATCCAGCAAAAGGCCAAGGACTGATCAAAATCGAAGTGAAAAACTCCTCTTCCCCAACCATTAGAAGCTTTACGAAGCCACAGAGTTTTGATTCTGTTTTTGTAAAAGGTAAAATAACAGGGAGCCTTAACTTACCTAAAGACGCTAATCAATTTGAAGTTGATGATTTTACACTTCGAGTAGGTCTCGTACTTGCTGGTGACAAACGACTTAATTGGGCTCAGCGCCAGTTGCCAAAGCCCAAATGGGTCACTCGTATGTTTTCTATGGCACCAAAAGGAACAGGCATTAAGAACATTTACTTCTTAAATGTTGGTCATTTTCCATTAAACAAAAATCCTAAACTCAATCAAAGAGCTCACCCCTTGAGCAAGTATCTCTATGAAGAAATTATGGTTTCTGCAAAAACAGGCGAGTTTCAGTTTACTAAAAAGTTTGATCAACCCGAAAAGCTTTTAGGCCTTTGGCTAAGCGCCAATGGTGAGCATACAAATTCATCATTTTCCGTTACCATTGATCAAATTAAAATTAACTCATCAAAAAAAGTAGCACAAACTCCTGATGAAATCTGAGCTTCTCAAAAACCCTATTGATCAATTTAAACTTTGGTTTGAAAATGCTCAAACCAAAGTTTCTCAATACCCTAACGCATTCTCTTTAGCGACTGTGGATTCTAAGGGTCAACCAAGCATCAGAACTGTTTTGTTAAAAGACTTTAATCATAATGGTTTCATTTTCTATACCAATTACAAAAGCGCTAAAGCCAAGTGCTTAGATAACAATCCTCATATCAGTGCTCTTTTTTACTGGAGAGAATGTGAACAGCAGATTCGTATTCAAGGTAAAGTCCGTAAGCTTAATCACAGTCAAAACCAAATATACTGGCTAACACGTGCAGAAG
>CALGNA010000062.1 GCA_937958795.1 uncultured Bdellovibrionales bacterium
GGCAGCTTATCAAAATTTTCATCTAAAAGAAGAGGTTATTTTTTTGATTTTTATCTCATTAGAATATAAATTCTCATTATGAGACACTCTCTAAATACTGATATTAAAATAAAGAATAGAGTTTTTCATGTTCAAACTGAAGATTGGGGTTTAGAGGCGGAAAAAATAGTCACTCAGGTCTTTTGTCTTGGTAAATTAATTAAAAAAGTAAGCATAGATTATCCAAATGGATTCATAGATAAGAAATATTTAGAAAAAAAAATATCTCTTGAAAAAATACATAATAGAATTCTAGACCTATTGAAGTCTTTAAATGAAACAGAAAATCCTTTATATTAAGGAGTATGATAGAAGCCAAACACTTATATTTTTCCACTAAAGAAAGACTGATACTTAAAAATGTAAGTGAAAGTTTTTCGCCTGGTTTCCATTTTGTGTTTGGTGAAAATAAATCAGGTAAAACAGTTTTATTTGATGTTTTAAATGATAAAGCCAGAGTTACATCTGGTGCCTTGTCATTTAAAAACTATAATCAAGAATTTGGATCCTATAAGGTATATGTTGAACAAGATGATTTGTTTTTAGAAGAAGAGTCTTGCTTAGAAAATATTCTAATAGTTAAGAGGAAATTTGGGTTTCAAAAAGAAAAAATCAGAAAGTATTTAAAAACTTTATGCATACCTTTAGATCCAAATTTAAAAGTTAAGTCGTTATCTAAAACTGAGAAAAAAATGCTTAGCTTGGCAAGAGCCGTGCTTTTGAGACCTCAGTATTTATTTGTTGATCAAGCCTTTGATTTAATGAACTCATTAGAGAGAAATAAAATACTAAGCTACTTATTTTCATATAGTTCTATGGGTTCTACCGTTCTTGTATCCACCTCAAGCAAGGCAGTTATGAGTGCTCTATGGGCTTCTAAATATGTCTTACATGAAGGAGAGATGACTTATGTTGGATGTATTTAAATTTAAAAAGGGAATAGCTATGTTGAGCTATTTTTTAATCATACATTTTGTTTTAATATTTACCCTATTTTTAGCAAGTACTTTTACAAATCAAATTAAAACAGAGCAGACTAAAGCGATACTGGTTTTAAATGAAACAAATGGTTTAGATAAAGCACTTAAGAGCTTAGAGACTAAAGAATTTATTTCTGATCTTAAAGAAATAAATATGAAAGAGGTTTTAAACTCTTCTTATGAGCAGCTATCAGTCCCTCAGGAGCTTAGGAATTTAAATACAAAACAAGACCCCATATTTTCTTTAAAAATAAAAAATGAAATTTTATTTAATAAATGGTTAAATGAAAATAGTAAGTATATTAAAGAAAGCCATAAATCTAATAAGTTAGGGTTTTTAAAAGAAAAAGATAAGAGTCATTTTTTTATTCTAGGTTTTTTCTTATCAATGTGTTTTTTCTTGTACGAACTTACAAAGCAATTTTGGGACTCTTCTATTAGGTCAGAATTAAAGAAAATAAAAATTAAAGCTCATTTTGGGGCTTCATTTTTTCAAAGTTATGGGAAGTACTTCTTTGGGTTTGAAATGTTGTGTTTATTTTCAATTTTTTTAAGTATAGCTGGTTTTATTTTTTTTATAGAAGGCTCTCTAAGAGAGTTCTTGTTTATGTATGGGGGTGGATACTTTATTCTAATGTATCTCATTGTACATTTTATTTTAACCCAAAGGGCTTTGAGTTTAAAGTTAAGGAATAGATATAGTGATTTTTAAAAAAATTAGTTTTTGCGTTGTTTTATTTTTTTCAAGTATTGGCTGGGCATCTTTTGATTTTTTTAAATCAGATTATTTGGAAGAAAAAAGTGAAAAATCTTTAGGAAATGAGACTACAAAAATTCAAGATAAAATAGATAAAACTGTTAGTGAAATTTTGATGCTCAAAAATGAGCAGAACCTCATAAATTTAGATATCAAAAAAATTGATTCATTATCAGAAAAAATGATGTCAGACTTTAGTAAAGAGAGAGTTATCTCACAATTTAAAGGTGATTTTTTATCTACCTGGAGTCTAAAGGAAGTTATTAAGACAATTACTGAAAAAATTTCTTCAACTTTTAATTTGAAAAAAAATAAACTAAAGCAACTAAATGCGTTAAAGTATGAAAAAGAAAAATTAAAAAAAATTCTAGATACGAATTATAACCATTTTTTTTCAGATATAAAAAACAAGGTTGGTGGTTCTTTAGATGCTAATGAAAAGAAGAAAGTAGAAAATTTTTTAAACGCCAGTTCTTTTAAGAAGCTTAATTTAGATCAAAAAAGTCTTGAAAAATTAAACGACGAATTAAAATTTATTTGGGAAGGATCAGTAGAGTCGATAGGCGATGTTGTTGTTGGTAAGGCAAAAGAAAAGTACTATGTCTTTAAAAAAGACCTTGAGTTAGATGATTTGGAAGGACCTGCACCAGATTCAAAGTCTTTTGATAAAAGTATTTTTGGTAAGAAAATTCAGGGCTGGCTCGTTTCAGAAGAAGACTGATCTTTATCTAAATCGGGATCAACTTTTTTCCTTAAGAACTCTAAGACCTTTTTCTCAGTTAGGTTTAAGAATAAGCTAGAATCTGAAGGTGGATCTTGCTTCTGATTTTGCATTGCATAGAGTTGAGTGATTTGGCTTTTTAAGTAACTGATTTCTTCATCAGTAGGGAAAAGTTCTTCTTTCTTAGCAATTTCATCAACAATAAAAAATTGACGGATAACTTTTTCAGAATTTTTATCTATTTCCGTTTTCCACTTTTCTAAGTAATTAGTTTGTTCCTCTGCAGGCATACCCATTCTGGCAAGATCGCCAATTGTCTGCTGCATTTGTGCTGCCTTTTCTTTTTCTACTAATGTTACTGGAAGTTCAAAAAAGTTATGGTCACAAAGTTGGCTTAGTAAATCAGTATTGAGTTCTTTAAGGTATTTATCATCACTTTCTTGCTCTAACTTTTGATTGAGTAGTTCTTTGTATTTATCTACTGTTTCAACTTGAAAAGATTTTTTAACCCACTCATCGTTAAGCTCAGGAAGTTCAGGAGCTTCAATTTTGGAAATAGAAACTTCAAATGTTACAGGTTGCCCAGCTAAGCTATCCACATGGTATTCTTTAGGAAACTCTAGATTAAGGTCTCTTTTTTCTCCAAAAGAAGCTCCAATAAGTCCTTCTTCAAATCCAGGAATATAGCTATTACTTCCCAGTACGAGTAAGGCACCATTAGCAGTTCCGCCTTCGAATGGAATGCCTTCTTTTTTCCCAACGTAATCTAAAGTCAGACGGTCTTTGTCCTGAGCTTTTCTATCTATTAATAATGGTTTATAGTCGATAAAGCTTTCTAGATGCTTATCTATTACAGATTGGAGAGTATCTTCTGTAACAGGTTCTTTTGAAATCTTTTTAGTTAACTTATCTAAGCCCTTAACTTCAAATTCGGGTCTTACTTCTACTTCTGCTTGATATTCAAAACCATATGTCCCTTTTTTATCTCCAAACTCTACTTTGGGATCTGAAACGGGATGAAGTTTGTGCTCTATCATGGCTTCCTGGAGGCTTTTGTTTAAAGCTTTATCAATGGCTTCAGGAATGACTTTAGAGTTGTACTGAGACTTAACTATAGCCATTGGAGCTTTGCCTTTTCTAAACCCTTGAATAGTCACGACTTTTTGGAGCTCAACGAGCTCTTTTTCCACTTCAAGGCTTACCACTTCATCTGAAACTAGAATTTTGAGGGTTTTTTTAAGGCCTTCTTCTTTTATCAATTGAGCATTCATATGGGGCTCCTTCAGCAGAGACTCTATTATTAGGTCTAAATTTCAAAAAAAAATGACTTACTTTCGTTGGGTGGTCAAGCTGGGTTATAAGAAGTACAAAATATGAAGAAGGGTTGTTTTATGAGAGGAGGCTCTTGAATGGATAAAGCTCAAGTTAAAGGACTAAATTTTGATTTATTTGATGGCTTATTAATTCCAATATATGGCTTAAGGTTATTGTTTAGTTCTCTGAGAGTTTTCTTTTGGGCAATTTTACCTGTGCCAATGATGCTTGCATGTTTTATCTTTGGAGTTCGACACATTTGGAAATCTGATTACTTATTAAGATTAGTTGATCATTACTTCAAGATTCCTGATGAGCTCTTGTTTGGGATTTCTACGGATACAACCATTATTTGGGTCACTAATTTACTTATGATAATGGTATTTTCATATTTACTATTTATTGTTTTTCTAACGATTGCTGCCCCATTTTTTTCGATGGCAGTTGAATCTCACTTTCATAAAGAAAATGTGATTCCAGATAGGAGTTTTTTAAAGCAATTCCAATTTAGCATGAAAATGCTGTGGGTCGGTTTATGTCGAACTTTGTTGTTTGTCATTATGACAGTGATATTTTTTTTAATAGGTTGGGCCTTAGGGATGCCAATAATTTCACTAGCTTTTTCGTCTTGGGCGTTGGCATTTGATGTTTTTGATTACAGTCTTGAGATGTTTGGTTTTAAGCTAAATGAGAGGCTCGATTTTGCCCGGATGAATTTAGGAGCATATTTAGCTTTAGGTTTTGTGTTAAGTGTAAACTTTTGGATTCCATTTATGTTATTCTTACTCTATCCCTTGTGTATCATAGGGGTAGCAAAACTCATCACTCATAAAAATAAAAAAAAGGCAGTTTTGTGAAAAAAAAAGAAAATCTTTGTTTTAAATTAAGTTCAATTATTAAAGAGAAAAAAGATGAATTAAATATTTGGTATGAAGAAAAAATTAAAGACCTTCCTATACCCTTATATTCAAGTTTTGATATCAGAGATTCGGGTGAAAAAATTGCCCCCGTAGATGCTAATATTTTCCCGGCTGGTTTTAATAATATTTGTAGTAATGATTTTGAATTTTCAATTCAACTTATGAAAAAGGCACTAGTTAAAAGAGGAATTTCACAAGATCAAAAAATAGGTATTATACCTGAGTATCATGAAAAAAATCCTTTTTATTGGACAAATGCACTCGCTATAAAAAATCTTATTGAAGAGTCAGGTTACAAAAGTACATTTGTATTGCCCAAACAAACAGTAGAGTTGCAAAAGAGAGTTGATTCTATTGGAAAAGAAATTAGTATTGCTAGAACAGAAGATGCATTAAAAGAGTGTGATGTTTTTATATCCAATTGTGATTTTTCAGAAGGTGTTCCTGATTTTTTAGAAGCAGAGAATAAAGAAGTGTTTCCGCATCCATTATTGGGTTGGCATAATAGAGAGAAATATACTTTCTTTAAGTATTACAACCAGATGATTAAAGAGTTTTCTGATATTCTTGGAATAAGCTCAGAACAGTTAGATATTAAAACATTTGAATTTAGAGATTTTGATTTGTCTGATGAAAAGAGCTTGGCAAGGCTCAGTTCTGAAATTGACAAGTTAATTGGTGATCTAAATAGTAATGCTACTACTTGTTGTGAAAACAGTGTTTTTGTTAAGAATAGTAAAGGAACTTATGGTCTTGGAGTGACCCAAGTTAAAGCAGGAGAAGAAGTTTTGGCCTGGAATTACAAAACAAGAAAAAAAATGAAAGCTTCAAAGGGCGGAGCAAAAGTTTCTTCTTTGATTTTACAAGAGGCAATACCAACGAGTTTGTCTGAGGCTGGGGCTTCTGCAGAAACGGCTATTTATATGATTGATCAGTGTTTAAGTGGTGGATTTTTAAGGGTTCATGCAGCTAAAGGACCTAGAGAAAGTTTGAATTCTCCAGGGGCTGTATATAGAAAACTCTGTCTAAGTGATTTAGAAGTTCATTCAGAAGGTATGGTTTTTGAAAATGTTTATGGGTGGATTTCAAAGGTTGGAGTTCTAGCCCTTGGCCTTGAAGCCCAGGAGATAGTTTTAGGTTAAGATAATGGAGTAGAGGGAAAGCACCTATTGAAGGGTGTTAGAGGGGAGTTTGTATGAAAGCAATTTTAAAGCTTATGCTTTTAATTTTTTGTGGAGCTTTAGTTGGGTATTTTTTCTTTCCGGGCCAAAAGGAAAAAAAGATAGTTCAATTTAAAAAAGAATTTAGAAACCCAGCTAATTCAGATAAATCTGGTGAATTCAATCTTGATACAACTGAGTTTAATTTTGAAGATACTGAGCCTGAAATTTTAATGTCTGATTTTGATTTGATCCCTATAGATGAAGGTGAGTTCTCACCCTTAATGGTTTTATCTTTAGGCCCTTATAAGATGAGAGAAGGAAATAAAATTGTTGATCCCTGTCAAAGATATGAAGTTGTCCAATTAAATTTTGAAGCCTTAAATGCTGCAAGCGCTGGTGAAGTGATAAAGATAAGAGTTGAAAGTGATTGTGGAAGTCTGATTGATTCTGATTTTGATGAAATACAGGTTCCTGTGTGGAGTTCTGCTTGGGTCAGTGAATTCAGAGAAGCTGACCCTAATATTATAGAAAAGAACTTTTCAGACTTAAAGGTCAAAATTGCAGGAGTTAATATTCCTATGGATTATTTTCCTGAACAGTGGATATTAAAATCAATACGTCTTGAAGATCAAGACGGAGAAGTAGCAGATATTTTTGTTCAGTTAGAAGATATCCAGAAAAAAAATGAAAGCTTTGATGGTTTTATTTTGCAGACACTTTTAGTTCAGTAGTTACAAAAGTGTCTAAGGAAATAATTTTTAAGTGGACTTTAAAATAACTTAGCTAACTCAAAAAAGCTTCTAACTAAGACTCCAGAAGCTCCTTTGGTAGGACAGTAGCTTTGTCTGTTCCCTGTGTTCCATGCTGTTCCAGCGATATCAAAATGAGCCCATGGAATTCTAGAGTCCACAAATTGTTCTAGAAAGCCTGCAGCTTGAGCGCTACCAGCTCCTCTGGAAGATCCCATATTAGCTAAATCAGCAAAACGTCCTTTAATATCACTTACATGATAGTCCGTAAGAGGCATTCTCCAGAGCCTTTCTCCTGCATCTTGTTCTACACTTTGGATTTGAGTCGCAAGTTTATCATCACGCGTATAAAAGCCTGTGTGAACATTGCCTAGAGCAACAACCATGGCACCGGTCAAAGTTGCAGCATCAAATATAGCAGCTGGCTTTAGTTCACTCGCGTAGCTTAATGCATCAGCGAGTATCAATCGGCCTTCAGCATCTGTATTTAAAACTTCAGCTGTTTTCTTGTTTCTAAATGTTAAAATGTCACCTGGTTTATTAGCGGATCCATTCATAAGGTTTTCAGAAGATGGAATAAGAGCAATCACATTGGTTTTAAGTTTGGCATCAGCTATAGCCATCATAGAAGCCGCAACTGCAGCTCCTCCACACATGTCATAACGCATCTCGTCCATACCTGAAGCTGGCTTTAGTGAAATTCCGCCAGCATCAAAAGTAAGTCCTTTTCCAACTAAGCATAAAGGCTTCTTTTTTTCTGAGCCACCCATATACTTTAAAACTATAAAACGAGGCTCTTCATCACTGCCTTTAGAAACACCTAAAAGACCGCCCATTTTTTCTTTAGTTATTCGTGCCTTATTCCAAACTTGGCACTCTAAACCAGGGCGTTTTTTAGCTTCGCTTTGAACAGATTTTGCAAAAAGTGTAGGAGTCATGAAATTACCAGGTGTATCTCCCCATTCACGACATAACAATAAGGCTTTGCCTTGAGCTGTTCCAGATTCTAGGCCCACTTTTAATTTTTTAGAAGGAGTACCAGATGTTGTAAAACAAACTTCAATTGCAGAGGTTTTGTTTTTACTGGTTTTAAATTTAGTTAATTTAGAATTCATTGCAAATGCTGCAAAAACGAGGGCTTCTGTAAGGCGTTCTTCATCAAAGTACTTTTCTAAACCTTCTAGGCTTATAAATATTTTTGACAATTTAAGAGACTTGGCTTTTCCAATAGCTAAGGCAAAGGCTTCCCTTAGTTTTTCAGTATTCAGCTCTTCTTTTGTCCCTAGGCCTGCAGTAATGAGGCTTGATCCGTCAGGATTAGAAATATTAAGGGTTTTTTTAAAATCAGAGCTAAAACCAGGGAATTTGGAAAGATTTTTAGCTTCTTTTTCAAACGCATTAGAGAGAACTTTAAAGCTCTTTTCTGTTTTTAGGGTGAAAATAATTTGATTTGTTTCATTTTGAGATTTTTTTTTAAGATAAATTTTCATAACCTCTAGCTACTGCTATTAAAGAGTTAAGTCAAAAATTTCTAAATCTTGGAATGAGATAAACACCTTGTCATTGTCTTGTTACGAGTCATATTAAAGTTGTGATTTGAGACAGTGATTTATTAGCTGTATAGAATGAGTCGATGGGTAGAAGTAAGTTTCAAAACATACTGTGACTTCCATCTTGAAGGAGAAAATATGGCATTAATCCCTATGGTAATAGAACAAACCCCTAGAGGTGAGAGAAGTTACGATATTTACTCGAGATTGCTAAAAGATCGAATTATAATGCTTGGGTCTCCAGTAACGGATGATGTTGCAAACTCTATTATTAGTCAGATGTTTTTTTTAGAAATGGAAAACCCTGAAAAAGATATTCATCTTTATATCAACTCTCCTGGCGGCAGTGTTAGTGCGGGGATGGCTATATATGATGTGATGCAGTTCGTTAAACCCCATATAAGCACTTATTGCATGGGAATGGCAGCAAGTATGGGATCTCTATTATTAAGTGCAGGGACGGCAGGCAAAAGGTACGCCTTACCTCATGCCCGAATTATGATCCACCAGCCTTTAATTTCTGGAGGTGGGATTTCTGGACAAGTTACTGATATTGAAATTCAAGCTCAAGAAATGCTTTTTCTTAAAAAACAGCTAACTCAAATCTATGAAACTCATACAGGGAAAGACTATCAAGTATTGGTAGACTCAATGGAAAGAGACCATTTTATGAGTCCTGAAAAAGCTAAAGATTTTGGAATTATTGATAAGGTTGTTGAGTTCAGAAAGAAAGTAGGGGTTTAAGCATGAAAGATAAAGGCGGCCTCCTTCATTGTAGTTTTTGTGGAAAGAGTCAGAAAGAAGTTAAGAAACTTATTCAAGGTCCTGGAGTTTACATTTGTGATGAATGTATCACTTTATGTACTGATATTATTTTTGAAGAAAATGAAAAAGATGCTAAAACAACAGGAATTGGCCTCACTGTCCCGACTCCTCATGAGATAGTAGAAAAGTTAAGTGAGTATATTATTGGGCAGGTATCAGCAAAAAAAGCTTTAGCTGTGGCGGTACATAATCATTACAAACGAGTGAACTCCAATTTCTCAAAGGCTAAAAGTGATGTAGAAATACAAAAAAGTAACATTATGCTTATTGGCCCAACCGGAAGTGGTAAAACCCTTCTTGCCCAAACTATTGCAAAAATTTTAAATGTTCCTTTTACAATGGCAGATGCAACTTCATTAACTGAAGCTGGATATGTTGGTGAAGATGTAGAGAACATGATTTTAAAGTTATTACAGGCTGCTGACTATGACGTGGAACGAGCTCAAAAAGGTGTTATCTACATTGATGAAATCGATAAGATTACAAGAAAGTCCGAAAACCCTTCTATTACAAGGGATGTAAGTGGTGAAGGTGTGCAGCAAGCTCTTCTGAAAATATTAGAAGGAACTGTCGCAAATCTTCCTCCTAAAGGTGGAAGAAAGCATCCTCAGCAAGAATTTATTCAGATTGATACAACAAACATACTCTTTATTGTTGGTGGAGCTTTTGTTGGCTTAGATAAGATAGTTGGAAATCGAATGAGTCAAAAGGGACTTGGTTTTGCTGCTCACATTGAGACCGAAGCTGAGAAAAGATTAAGTAAGGACGATGTCCTTAAAAAACTTCAGCCTAGAGATCTTTCTTCTTATGGAATGATTCCAGAGTTTATTGGTAGGTTGCCAGTTTTGGCTGTTTTAGAAGAGTTAGATGAAGAGGCTTTGATAAAAATTCTTCAAGAACCAAAGAATGCTCTTGTTAAGCAATATCAAAAACTTTTTGAAATGGAGAATGTAAGCTTAGAGTTTACAGATGACGGGTTAAGAGAGGCTGCACTAAAGTCCATAGAAAGAAATACGGGCGCACGTGGGCTACGTGGAGTGCTTGAGGAAGCAATGTTAGAAATAATGTACGAAATCCCTTCCATGAGAAATGTAAAAACTGTTATAATAGATAAGGGTGTCATAACCGGCGAAGAAGAACCAAAGGTGATATATGACCACCCATCCAGAGCTCAAACGACGGATGATCTTTTAGTTGAACAGGTTGAAGAAATAGAGGATTCTCCTGCTGACGAAAGGGCCTAGAAGTCGAAAGATCAAACGTTAAGAGCTCTTTAACATCTCACTAAGGAGCTTAATCGCTATGGCTGACAATCCGAACCCCCCAGTATTGCCTCTTTTACCTTTAAGAGACCTTATTGTGTTTCCTCATATGATGATGCCATTGTTTGTAGGTAGAGATAAGAGTACGGCAGCATTAGAAAAAGCCATGAATGACCAAATTGATATTGTTTTGGTGGCACAAAAAGATGCTAAGACAAATACTCCAACACCAGATGACTTATACGAGGTTGGTACGCTTGGAACTATTATTCAGTTGCTGCGCCTCCCTGATGGTACGGTTAAAATTTTAATTGAAGGCAAGAAGCGAGTTCAGATAACGAAGCATGTGGAAAATGATTCTTATTTTTCAGTTGAATATAAACTTATTGAAGAGTCGACAGAATCAGAACTCGAAGCTGAAGCTTTAGTTCGGAGTGTTAAAGCTACTTTTGAAAGCTATGTAAAACTGAATAAGAGAATTCCCCCAGAAGTTTTAATGAGAGTGACGTCAGTTGAGGAACCAGGCGAGTTAGCAGATACTATTTCATCTCAGTTAAATTTAAAATTAGAAAAGAAACAGAGTTTGCTTGAAATTTTTGATTATCGTGATCGTTTAGAAGAGCTTTTAAATATCATGACAGGTGAAATAGAAATTCTTGAAGTTGAAAAAAAGATTCGCAATCGCGTAAAGCAACAGATGGAAAAGTCTCAAAAAGAATATTATCTAAATGAGCAAATCCAAGCCATACAAAAAGAACTTGGTGATAAAGACGATCTTCAGTCTGAAATGAATGAGTTAACTGAAAAAGCGAATAAACTTGAAATGTCTAAAGAGGCAAGAGAGAAGTTTGATAAAGAAATTAAAAAACTTAAGATGATGTCTCCTATGAGTGCGGAGTCGGCAGTTGTCCGGAACTATTTAGATTGGATGGTCAGTCTTCCATGGGGAATACTAAAACAAGAAACTCTAGATATTCAAAAAGCAAAAGATATTTTAGATGAAGACCATTGGGGTTTGGAAAAAGTTAAAGAAAGAATTTTAGAATATTTAGCAGTCCAAACTTTATCAAGTGAACAATCAAGCCCTATACTTTGTTTAGTAGGACCTCCTGGTGTTGGTAAGACATCACTTGCAAGGTCAGTTGCTAGAGCTTTGAATCGCTCTTTTTGTAGAATTTCCTTAGGTGGAGTGAGAGACGAAGCTGAGATTCGAGGACATAGAAGAACTTATGTAGGTGCGATGCCTGGTAAGATCATTCAGTCCATGAAAAAGGTAGATACTAACAATCCGCTTATACTTTTAGATGAAATTGATAAAATGAGTATGGATTTTAGGGGAGACCCTTCAGCAGCACTGCTTGAGGTTTTAGATCCTGAGCAAAACGCAACATTTCAAGATCATTATTTAGAAGTTGAATATGATCTTTCAAAGGTTTTATTTTTTACAACTGCAAACTCTCTTCATACAATTCCAAGACCTCTGTTGGATCGCATGGAAGTTATTTCTCTTACAAGTTACATTGAAGCTGAAAAATTAAATATTGCTAAAAAGTATTTAATCCCTAAGCAGATCAAAAAACATGGATTAGCAGATTATAATGTAAGCTTTCAAGATACAGGAATCTTAAGTCTTATTAGGCATTATACGAAAGAGGCTGGTGTAAGGAACCTTGAAAGAGAAGCTGGAAAGGTTTGTAGAAAACTTGCTAAAGAGATTGTTGAAGAAGAATTTGCTAAAAAGAAAAAAACAGCTCCTAAGAAAAGAAGTGTGACTGGTAAAAAAGTTGTTGAGCTTTTAGGCCCCCATAAATTTAAGTTTGGAAAGATTGAAAAAGCAGATCAAATAGGTCTCACAAATGGACTGGCTTGGACACAAGTAGGTGGAGATTTACTCGTTATTGAGGTTTCTGTTGTTCCAGGCAGAGGGAAATTTACAATTACAGGTCAGCTTGGTGATGTAATGAAAGAGTCTTGTACGGCAGCCCTAAGTTATGTTCGCTCTAGAGGTCCTTTATTTGGCTATGATAAAGAGTTTTTTGCTGGGCATGATATTCACATCCATGTTCCCGAGGGTGCAATACCTAAGGATGGGCCTTCAGCTGGTATTTCTATAACAACGAGTATTGTATCGGCAATGATGAAGATTCCGGTGAAGCAAACTGTAGCAATGACTGGAGAAGTGACCCTTAGAGGTCGAGTCTTAGCAATTGGTGGCTTAAGAGAGAAGCTATTAGCCGCTCATAGAGCTGGAATTAAAACAGCTATTATCCCTAAAGAAAACGAGAATGACTTAAGGGATGTTCCTAAAGAGGTTCTAGAAGATATGAAGATTATATCAGTAGACCATGTGGACCAGGTTTTAGTGAATGCTATGGATGTAAAATCAGCCAAAGATATTTTTAAAGTACGATCAGAGGGAAGATTGGGAGTTAAGGCTCAGTATACAGGCCATTCTTTAAACGCCCCTCATTAAAATACATAAAAATACTATTAAAATCACGGGTAAGCTAAAATTGGCTTGCCCATTTCATAAAAATCTAATAAATCTTGTGATCTCCGGAGGAGGTTAGCTCAGTTGGTAGAGCGCCACCCTTACAAGGTGGATGTCATCGGTTCGAACCCGGTACCTCCTACCATTTCTTCGGATCAAAATTCATGAAAAATATTTTTGAAATATCATCTTCTCAAAGGTCTTCAAAGTGGGAAGTTGATATATTAAAGCAGCTATCTTCTTTAAGTGAAATCTATATTAAACAATATGATATCTATAATGCTGAAGATGGTTGGCCCTATCTGTTACTGTCTATAAAACCTGTAGCTGAACAAAATCCAACAAGTCTTGAAAAGCTTATAGATTGGTTATGTGTACATGGTGTAGGGTTTGCCTTTAACAAAGGGACAGAGGAAGAGTATGTTTGTCCCTTTGGACAAGTTTGGGGCTGTCGACATTTTAAATCTTGGGACTTTATTGACACAAAAATAGAGTTAGAAGACAGAGATTACTCTAGGGTGAAAGTCGTTCCACCAAGAGAAACTTCAATTCCTGGTTTTGTACAATACCATTTAAAGAGTTACTTAGAGCATATTGGCTTAGGGGATCCGAAATGGTTTGAAGTCCATAGTGAGAAAAATAATGAAAACGAATGGAGAGCTCTTAACCACCAAAAACGCGATCAAGTTGAAATTTGTTTTTCTGCAGAGAGTTTAGGTTTAACAGAAGAAAAAGATAAGAATGAATTTTTAAAACATTTAAGCTGGTTTTTTCCAACGCACTATATATTAGGTATAGCTTCAGAAAAACAAGTTGGACCTTTTTTTGATTTACCTAAAACAAGCAATCCTAAATAATGTAAGGATAAATAAACGACCCTAAAAAAACAAACTAAATATACAGTATTAAGATATATAGTATTTTAATTTTTATTCTATTTCTCCTGGAGCTGGGAGGAGTTCAATAAGAGAGTCTATCCAATACTCAGGCATATCACCCTCAAATAGGACAAGCCATTCAAAAGTACCTTTACCTATATGTTTAGTTCTTGAAACAGTCCCTTCTAATTCAAGAGACATTTCGTAGATAGTAAAAACTATTTTTTCTCCTACTAAAGAACTATGGTCTAGTGATGCTTTTAACTCCTCATCAATGACATGTTTTCTTTGAACTTCAATTAGTAATCCATCTTGAGAGGCATTAAGTAGTATAGCTTGACTAAGGACCTCAATACCAAGGTCGTTAATAATTTGATGAGCTTCTAAAGTTTGCAGTTTTTTCCTAAATTTACGACGTCGGTCCATATGTAGAATTTCCTTATTGAAATACTTATCGTAAGATTAGCTCTGAACATTTAGCTTTTGAAACTGTGATGAGAGTGTTGCTAAAATTTAAAAAAATTAATGATTAGACCATGGTCTGTATCAAAATGATTTAAGTTGTGGCTCAAAATGGTCGAAAGAGAGAATGTAAGTATTAAAAGGGGGAACTTGTGAGTTCTACGTCAGGCTTTATTTCAAGTCTTAAAAATTTGAAAGCTGTTGGATTAATTTCTGCAGTTATAATTTCTTTAGTCTTTTTATTCCAAAACTGCGGGGGCTGGGATTCAGAGTTTTCAATGATTAGAGCGCCAATCCTATTAGGTGCTCCTATAGTGAATATTACATCTCCACCTAGAAACGGTATGGCTGTTGCCGATACTTTTGACTTACAGGTTCAATGTGATGACACGGGAACTTATGAAAATGCAGGGCCAGGCAATGTATTTGTTTGGGGTGATTTTACCATCGCAGGGCAAAATACTTATACAGACTCTAATAATGTAACAGGTTACTTGCTTCCATGTACAGGTGGGCAAACCCAAGTTTATGATGCTGTTGTTGCAACAGGGATCAGAGATGGTGAGCCAGTATCAATAGATGTGGATCAACAATATAATTTAGATTCTCCACTAGCAAATCCTCCTCCTCGAGTTGTTATGTACGATGGGACAGGGCCAAATTTAACTATTTCACAGCCAAGAAGAAATGGAACAAGTCATCCTCAATCTCCGATAATAGTTAAAAGCTTAGATTCAAGATTTGCTATTTCAGGAATTTGTGAATATTCAGATTCAAATGCTGCAAGTAATGTTGTAACAGTTCAAGTTCTTAAGGGTACTAGTGTAGTTCAGACTTTAAGTCCATCATGTACAATTGGCAAAAGATATTCAACGCAAGCTTTTGTTGATCCTTCTAAATATAATGAAGGCGATGCTTTTGAAATTAAAGCTAAACAAAAAGATGTTTTTGATAGAGAGACAGTTGTTCGAGCAACTGGTTTAGAGGTTGAGCAAGTAGCTATTGATAAAATTTCAATTACGAGTCCAACTGGAGGTTGGTTTCAAAATACTGTAGATGTGAGAGGTGCATGTAATGCAACAGTTCCAGGTAGTATTTCTGAAGTTACCTTAACATATACGGGTGGAAATCAAACAAGAACACGTGATGTTGTTTGTTCTGGGAATGATAGTTATGCAACTGGAGATATTCCAATTCTAACCGGTCTTCCAGACGGACCAATAACAATTGTGGCTACTCAGAAAAAAAATAATCAGCCAATCGTTAGTTCTAGGCCTGTTACTATAAATAAAGATACAACTGTAGATGGTTTACTATCTATTACAAAGCCAACAATGGATCAGAATTTTGGTTCATCTGCAATACCAGTTGAAGGAAAATGTATACCAGGGTCAAAAGCAACGAAGGTCTTCTTGACAGGAAACATTCAAAACAAGCCTGTTAAAGTGACTTGTTCTGCAAACGGTACATATTCTACTGTTGTTGTTTTAGATGCAGAAACTACTAAAAATTATTGGATTATTGCAAATCAATCTGATTTAGCAGGAAATAAAGAGCCAACGGCACAAGTAAGAGTAAGACTTAATAAATCAGCTCCGATTGTAAAAATTGATAAACCAAGTCCAGCTACGAACTTGCCATCAACTGTTAGAGTAGAGGGCCAGTGTGAATCTGGAGCTCAAAATACAACAGTTGCAGTCCAGGTGACTCCACCGAGTCCTAATGGTGGTTCTTCAAGAACAGTTAGCTGTGTCAATAATAGGTTTGCAGTGAATGTTAATCTTCCAGATGGTAATTCAACAGTAGTTGCTACACAGAAAAGAAAATACGAACCTTCTTTAATTGGAAAAGATACAAAGCCGTTACAAACAGATACGGCAGGTCCTAGTGTTACTATTACAGGTCCACTTGGAACTGTAACAAATCCAAGCCAAAGAATTACGGGTACTTGTGAAACAGGCGGTAGTGCTGTTGAAATTTGGGGAGACTTTACTCCTAGTCCAACAACAGCTACATGTACTAATGGTAGGTTTACATCTCCAGTAGTGACGGTAAGACTTGGACCAACAGGAGCTGTGGTTGTGAGAGCCAAGCAATCTGACAAAAATGGTAATCCATCAGCTGTAGCAACTCATCAGTTTGGATTTGATAATATTGCACCAAATATTACTCTTGTTGCTAATCAAGCTAGTGGTGGTACAGGTAACCCTGTTACTTTAACGGGTCGTTGTGAGGCGGGTTTAAATATCATCTTTACTGCAACTCCTGCCTTTGCATTGCCAAATATGATGTGTCCATCCAATGGTCAGTACAGTGTTCCAGCTAAGACTTTTCCAAATGGAAGAACAACAGTTGTTGCAAAGCAAACAGATCGTGCGGGTAATACTAAGACAACTCCAGCAGCAACAATAAATATAAATAATTTAAAAGCTGATAAGTGGTTTCGTGTAGCAATGGGCCATGATCATGCTTGCGGAATTACAACCAGTTTAAGAACATATTGCTGGGGAAGTAATGAGTTTGGGCAGTTAGGGATTGGAAACAATGTAAACAAAAAAATCAATGAAGTAGTGAAAACAAGTGGTGGAGCAAAATTCACTCAAATTTCAGTTGATCAGAAGCATTCTTGTGCTATTAGAGACAATGAGCTAGAAGTTTATTGCTGGGGTGACAATCAGTACGGACGAGTTGGTGCAGGCGGAGGAACTGGTGCAGTTCAATATAAAGTACCAACAAAGGTTCAGGGTTTTACACAAGCAGGCTTACCGGCAGGAACAAAGTTAAAAACTATTGAAGTTGGATATCACTCATCTTGTGTTTTATCAGAGCGAGGCAATGTTTACTGTTGGGGAATTATTTCATCTGGGAACTTTAAAGATAAAGCTTATCTTGTTAGAAGAGCAGATAACAATCAACCTTTAGCAAATGTCATTTCTATTGGTGTGGGTGAGAATCACGCGTGTGCCCTAACTCAAAGTCAAACAAATAGTCATCATAGATTAGTTTACTGTTGGGGAGAGGAGCAAAGGTTCTCATTTACTAGAGATGCCGCTACTAAAACTGTTGGAGTAAGAAAAAATTATCCGAAAGCTGTTTACGCTCCAGGTTTTGCTGGGGATAATAAAGAAGTACATGTAGGCTTTTTGATGACTTGTACTAAGAAAGATAGTGGAAGCTTTCACTGTGCAGGGTCAAATTTAGCGGCGCAGCTAGGTGTAGGATTAGCCAGTAATAATAATGCTTATGGCGTACAACATGTCGGTCGAGGAGTAAATGCTCAGGCAATCTTTAAGACTGCAGGTACTCCTGGAGTCAATCAAAAGACTGCTGTTATCGGGTCACAAGGTGGCGGAAGTTCAGGTTGTTATATAGAAGGGAATTCTAGTAACTATGGTAAAGTAAGGTGTTGGGGTAATAATGTTTCGGGACAAGTAACAGGACTAAATCGACTACCAAAAACTCATATTACGAGACCAAGTCCTGACTACTTAAAAGATAGAGATGGAAATTTTATTTATGCTCATGAATTATCTGTCAGTGGACATGGCGTTTGTGCAGTGAATACACAACATAAGTATGTGACGTGTTGGGGTAAAAATGAATTCTATCAAAATGGGTATAATGGAAGTGTTCATGATTATAAGCCAACTAGACTTGCAAACCCACCTTCATACTTCTAGTTAACTTGAACAAAAATAGTTACAAAAAAAATAAAAAGCTGACTCCAAAATGGAGTCGGCTTTTTTTATGTTTGATTTTATTTGGGTTTTTTAGTCTAGCTTTTCAAAATTGTTCTAGGTATACGGATTCTTTAGTTTTGAACCAAAATCATTCTAATTTGACTTCAAATCTAAAATATAGCTATTACAGCATCAAAATAGAGTAAAATTTGACATCAAATTAACTTTTTTATCTAATAGAGCTTAAGGGCTCAAAAGTTATCAAGTCCTTTCAGGAGGTATATTATGAGTCCTACAATCGAAACAACTGTAGAATTTAAAGATGTATTGGCTAACCAGCATCAACAAGATTGTTTTGATGTGACCTGCCAAGAGGTCCTTGAGCATAAAGAGAGCATACAGGTCGTAGATGTTCGAACGAATACAGAGTTTAAGGGTGAGCTTGGACATATTGATGGAGCTATTCTGAATACACTTGATGACCTACCTACAAAACTAAAGGATCTAGATAAATCAAAGACAACGGTTTTTGTTTGTAGGTCGGGTGGTAGATCAACTCAAGCTACACTTTTAGCCAAAGAAAAAGGTTTTACGAGCTGTTTTAATATGCAGGGTGGAATGTTGGCATGGAATGAGTTAGGATTAGAGATTACAAAGGCTTAGTTAAAAAAAAGCCTTTAAAGAAAAGGTCACATGAATAAGAAACGAGTTTATGTAAATAGAAGTCTTGATTTAAAAAAAATTAAATATATTGGTTTGGATATGGATCACACTTTAGTAAGGTATGATTCAGAAGCTTTTGAAGAAGCGACCTTTGAAGCAATGAAAACTTTATTGGTTGAAAGATATGATTATCCAAAAGAAATTTTAAAAATTGAGTTTGATTTTCAAAAAGCTATCAGAGGTCTTATAGTAGATCGAGAAATGGGTTTTATATTAAAACTGAATCGACATGGAACAATAAGAGAGAGTTATCGCGGTACAAAGCCCATGACTTATAAAGAAGTTAAACAGGTTTATGGATCTAGTTATATTGATATTAGTGAAAAGCGTTTTTTAGCAGTAGATACGCATTTTTCAATTTCATTTGCTTGTCTGTTTATGAATCTTGTTGATTATTTTCAATCTCAAGGAAACTCAGGCTTTGTAACGCCAGCTGAGCTTTGTGATCATCTGTGGGTTGTATTAGATGATACTCATCGTGAGTCTATCGTTAAAAAAATGGTTTTAGAGGACCCTGCCAGGTTTTTAATTAAAGAAACAGGAATGATAGAGGCCATAAAAAAATTTAAAAAACATGGAAAAAGATTTTTTGTACTAACAAACTCTGATTATAAATATACGGAAACTCTTCTTAATTATTCTTTTCCAAACCAAGAATGGAAGGAGCTTTTTGACTGGACTATCGTATCAGCCAAGAAACCTCGATTTTTTTATGATGATTTAGATTTTTTAAAAATCAATGAGAATGGGTCTTTAGAAAATTGGCAAAAACCTTTAGAGAAGGGAATTTATCAAGGCGGTTGTGCAAAGAAATTTGTCTCATATTTAGATCTCGACGAGTCGTCCATATTATATGTAGGTGATCATATTTATGGGGATATTCTTCGGTTGAAAAAAGACTGTGGTTGGACAACGGCTCTTGTTATTGAAGAGTTAGGACAAGAAGTCGAAATGAATGAGAAAGCACAGGTTTATGCTTCTGAAATTAAATCTCTCATGAATGAAAAAATTGTAGTAGAAAAAAAATTAGATGAGCTCATATGCAAAAAAATTGAAGGTGGCGTAGAGTATGATGATCAGACAAGACAAGATATGATTGAAGAATTCAAAGCTCTTGATAGAAAAATAATTCCACTGATTACAAAACAACGTAATTTATTTAACTCATCTTGGGGTGAAGTTATGAGAGTTGGGTTAGAGGAAAGCTATTTTGCTCATCAAGTTGAAAGGTTTGCTGATATCTATATGCCTAAGTTACTAGATTTACTGTGTTTGTCTCCAAGAACCTATCTTAGGAGCCCTAAAAAGCCATTGTCTCATGAAATAGACTCATGAAATAGACTTTGAAATAGACGCGTGAAATTGATACATAAAGTGGGTTTTTCTTGATTTAAAACCCATTTAGTGGGATTTTTTTTGCAACGGACTTGATCTAAAAGGACAGGTACTGCGATGAAAAAATCTTATATAGTGGGCAAGGGTCAAATGGCTCGAGCTTGGACTAACATATGTGCACACAATAATAGTTCACTTATTGAACTAGATTCAAAGAAATTTGAAGACTGGCACAAACTTATTAACAAAAAATCTACTTTAGAAAACAATGATATCCCAATTTTGTACTTAGCCGTTCCTGACAGAATTGTCTTTGAGTACTCTAGTTTTCTTTTAGACTCTAAAAATTCTAATTTAAATTTAAGTCATAGACCCGTTCATTTCAGTGGATCCCTTTTTTTACATAATATAGAAGGTTTGCATCCGACTATGAGTTTTGGGTCTGAACTAAAGGATGGGATAGAAAAGATACCTTTTGTTTGTGATAGTAAAAAACTTATAAGAGATTTGTCTATTCTCTTTAGAAATAACAAATTTCATTATATTAAACCTAACGAAAAAGAGCTTTATCATACTTTTTGTACTCAGGTTTGTAGTGGAATTTCAATTTTATTAGAAGACCTGTGGACTAAGTTAGGAGATCAAGTTCAGTTAGATAAAAGCATTTATCAAAAACTTGTAGCTACTAGTCTTGAGAACTGGTTTGAGCATGGTTCTGAAGCCTTGTCTGGTCCACTGATTAGGGGTGACGAAGGGACGCTTCATAAACACAGGGCTATACTAAGCGAGCTAGGTTTAGGCTTGTTTCAGGAACTTGTGGCCAGTTCTTATGAAAACATTCAAAAATTAGAGCCTCATAAAAAAGAAGGGGTATTAAAATGATAAAACCTAATCTATGGAAAAAATATAAAAAAGAACAATCTAAAATTTCTATGATAACTTGTTATGATTTTTGGTCAGCAAAGTTAATAGACCAAACAAGTGTAAGTGCGGTTTTAGTAGGAGACTCAGTTGCCAATATCTATCACGGTTTTGAGCACACAACTTCCTGTACTTTAGAGATCATGAGGCTACATACAGCTGCGGTGGCTAGAGGTATGAAAAAAATCCCAATAGTAACAGACATGCCATTTATGGAAGTCGAGTTAAGTGACGAGAGTTTTTTAAATGCGAGTCGCACTTTAATACAAGCTGGTGCACACGCCATAAAAGTAGAAGGAGCTCATAAAGGTGTTCTGTCAAAAATAAAAAAGCTGGTGAGGTCAGGAGTCCCTGTAATGGGTCATATAGGCCTAACCCCACAATCAGTTCATCAGTTAGGTGGTTATAAGGTACAAGGTAAGAACGAGGAATCAGGTGAACAGCTTTTACAACAAGCTAAACAATTGGAAGAGGCTGGAGTTTTTTCTATTGTCATAGAATGTGTTCCAGAGCAGCTAGCAGCTCAAATCACGGAAGTTGTAGAGGTTCCTACAATAGGGATTGGCGCCGGAGTTCGAACAGATGGTCAGATATTAGTTCTTCAAGATTTATTAGGTTTACAAGAAGATTTTAATGCTAAGTTTGTTAGAAAATTTGATGATTTAGCTGGGAACATTAAAGCAGCTGTTAATAATTATGCTCAAGAAGTAACAAACCAAACTTTTCCAAGCAAAGAAGAGAGTTATTAAGATGAAAATCTTAAACTCTATA
>CALGNA010000063.1 GCA_937958795.1 uncultured Bdellovibrionales bacterium
TCATGATCTAGCATTTTATGTATGCGTGATTCACAAACATAGCGACCTGAACTTTCTTTGCCATAAATAGCATCACTCATTGTCATATCATAAGCAGAAATTGTTTTAGCTATGGTATTCGAAGCACGGCCAGCTTGAAAAAAATGTCGAGCAACTTCTTGTCCGGCTCCAATCTCAGCGAAAGTTCCATAGTATTGGCCTTCAACGTTGATGGCCATAGCCTTTTTTGATGTTCCAAATGAAATAGATGAACTGCTCATGAGGCCTCTTTCTGGTTATCTTTTTGTTTGTCAGCACCTAAGTGTGCTGTAGCTTCCAATCCTTGGTTGTTTAGGTTTTCTAATTCTTGCTCTCTTAATGTACGACGCAAAATTTTGCCTACATTTGATTTAGGGAGCTCAGATTTAAATTCTATAAAGTCAGGTGTTTTGTAGCCTGTTAGGTATTTTTTTGAAAAGCTTTTAAGTTCTTCTTTTGTTAAGGATTCATCTTTTTTTACAACAAAGATTTTAACAGCCTCACCTGATCGTTCACTTGGAATACCAATAGCTGCAACCTCAAGAACTTTAGGGTGATCAGCAATCACATCTTCTACTTCATTGGGGTAGACATTAAAACCAGAAACACAGATCATGTCTTTTTTTCTATCTACGACTTTAAAGAAACCAGAATCGAGTTGTATGGCCATATCTCCGGTTTTTAGCCAGCCATCTTCAGTAAAGCTATCTTTGGTGGCAGTGAGTTGGTTCCAATAGCCTCTCATGATTTGAGGACCTTTAGCGACAAGTTCACCTGGCTCATTACTTTTTGTTATAGTTTTGCCTTCTCCATCAATCAATTTAATTTCTGTACTTGGTAAAGGGATTCCGATGGTTCCAACCTGGTCGGTTCCATCGATAGGGTTGCAAGTTAAAACCGGGCTAGCTTCCGTTAAGCCATAACCTTCAGCAAGATTTGTTCCTGTTTTCTCTTTCCATGCTTTGCAGACACTTTGTTGAAGGGCCATGCCTCCAGCAACTGAGACTTTAAAGTTATCCCATGAAATACTATCAAAATCAGGATGGTTTAGTAGGGCATTAAAAAGGGTGTTGACTCCTGTCATGACTGTAGCATTCGATTTTTTAATTGTTTTGATATAACTTTTTAAATCACGTGGATTTGTGATTAAAATATTTTTAGCTCCAAAAGACATAAAAGTTAGGCAATTCACAGTAAGAGAAAAGATGTGATAAAGAGGAAGAGGTGTTAAGATAGTTTCTTCTTTCTCTTTTAAACCAGGCTTCATCCATTCTAAATTTTGAAGCATATTAGCAATGATATTTTTATGTGTGAGGATAGCACCTTTTGAAACACCAGTAGTTCCACCTGTGTATTGTAAGAAGGCCGTGTCTTCTAAGCCAAAGTTAATGGGATTGTATTCAAGGTGAGAGGTTGATTTCATAAGTTTAGTAAAAGATAAAGCTTCTGGAAGCTTGTAGGCGGGGACCATTTTTTTAATATGTTTAATTGCAAATTGAAGGATGGGTCTTTTCCATTTCGGGAGCATATCAGGAATAGAAGTGATAATGACATGCTCTATAGAAGTTCGTTCTAGTATATTCGGTATTTTATGAGCAAAGGCATCTAAGGCAATAAGGACCTTGGCGCCTGAGTCTTTAAATTGATGTTCCATCTCTCTTTCTGTGTAAAGAGGATTGGTGTTTACAACAATAGCTCCTGATAAAAGAGTCCCAAATAAAGCAACGGGGTATTGCAAAAGATTAGGCATTTGAATGGCTACTCGATCGCCTTTTTTTATCTTACAAGTTTTCTGTAAAATAGCGGCAAACTTTTTAGCTTCAATATAAAGGTCATCATAACTTAAGCCCATACCCATATTTTCAAAAGCAGTGAGGTCTTTAAATTCACTACAGCGTTGCTCTAAAAAATCGAGCAATGAGCTGTATTCTTTGTAGTTTATTTCGTGTTCTACGCCTTTAGGGTAATGCTTCTTCCAGTCTATATTTGCCATTCAGATTCGTCCTTGTTTCTATGTTCGTAATATTGAAGTAGA
Source organism: uncultured Bdellovibrionales bacterium (assembly GCA_937958795.1). Taxonomy (GTDB): domain Bacteria; phylum Bdellovibrionota; class Bdellovibrionia; order Bdellovibrionales; family UBA1609; genus CALGNA01. Next base: position 2,054 of record CALGNA010000063.1, read on the forward strand.
AAAATCGATTAAGTTAACTTTTTTAGAACTTCTTTAGAAATCATAACTCTATTTTCAGGTAAATCGTAAGAGAATTCATAAATTATAGGCTCACCTGTTGGAACCTCTACTTTGGTAATTGCATCATCAGATAGCCCTTCTATCTCCTTTATAAGAGCTCTAATGCTGTTCCCATGGGCCACAATAAGGATGTTTTGCCCATCAGATAGTAAGGGGTTTATAATGGACTCCCAGTAAGGGAGCACTCTTTGGCTGGTCATTTCAAGTGACTCCCCAAGCGGAAGAGTAGGTAAGTCATTATTTTGGCTTTTAAAGTAGCTGGGGATTTGATCTTCTTCTTGAGAGTCTACTTCTTGTGAATCCAGTTTTTGAGAACCCAATTTTTGAGAGCCCAAAAGAGGCGGCGGAGTGGAGTAGGAGCGTCTCCAGATATGGACTTGCTCGTCTCCGTATTTATCTCGAGTCTCTTGCTTATTAAGGCCTTGAAGTGCGCCATAGTGTCGTTCGTTAAGCTGCCATGCTGCTGTTGTGGGTAACCAGCATTGGTCCATCTCTTTGGCAATATTCCAGTAGGTTTGGATAGAGCGTTTTAAAACAGATGTAAAAACTTGATCAAATTGAATGTTTTTTTCATCAAGTCTTGTTGTTAAAAGTTGTCCTGCTTGAGTTGCTTCAATAAGGCCTTTTTCAGTGAGCTCCACATCAACCCATCCTGTAAAGCGGTTGTCTTTGTTCCAGACGCTTTGACCATGACGGATAAGGCATAGATTTGCAGTTGAGCTGCTTGGTTTTTTTGATGTAGTATTCATGCCACTAGGGTGCTTCATGAATGAGAGAGGGTCACTTTTAAGCGAGATTTTTCTCTTATTTTTACATACTGCGTAGGGGTTTAAGGAATATTTGGTGAAGTTTGAATAAAAAAAAGACGGTACATCATGTCCGTCTTGGTATTTTTTTATGATGTATAAGTTTGAAGGTCTATAACAATATAACAGACCATCTATTCAGAGTACCAATGTCTCGAATGGCTCTGTCTTTAACGATAAGTTTCCACTCTCCACTTGGCTGGCTATTAAGGCGAAACAGATTGTCTTTGCTTTTTAGATCTGCACCAAACTGACCAATGATATTGTCAGCAGAAATCCCTGATCTATCATGAAGTTGGAGTCTTAGGCCTGAAGGCCCTTCAATGTAAACTTGCAGATCTCCTCTGTAAGTATGTTCAATTTCAACTTCAATGATAACATCTCGGCCTTCTACAGCTTCAGGAACTTCAATTGATGAGCTTATTCCGGTTGTATCACGATCGGGGATAGCTAAAACAGGACTTGTTGTCCAAGCAGATACATCGCCAGTATTTGGGTTTACTGTATCACCTGGGATATGATCTGTTATAAGGCTAATGATTGTAACGTCTTCTCCACTACATCCAGAATCAGTACAGGTATTAACGGCCATACAGGAGTTCCTAAAAACATAGTCTGTTTCGCCATAAGTTAAAATCCCTTCAACTTCACCTGTTGTAGCATTAAAGACGGCAGAGCCTGAGTTTCCGCCAAATGTATCGAGGTTAGAAGTTAAGTGATAAGTAGAAGTAGATCGAACATTGGCTCCGCCAGCAATTTTAGATGGAAGGCCAGAGGGGTGACCAATCACTACAAGTGGTGTTCCAACAGGAGCTTTGCCGACTTGTCTAAATGGCAAAGGAGTTCTTCCAGTTACGGGGCGATCTAATTGTATGAGTGCATAATCAAGTCTTTGAGAAGAGGAGAGTTCTTGTTTGATGATTTTTTTACAACTGTAAATAGTATCAGCAGGAAAGACAGTCGGATCGTCTGATTCATTTAAATATGCGTAATCAAAAACAAGCTTGGTGCTTGAGCAATCAGAATTGGAACGGATACAATGACCAGCAGTAACAAATAGGTCGGGGCCAACTAGGAACCCAGAACAAAAAGCTTCTGCAGGTTGATCAGCAAAACTTTCACCAGAGCATAAATTTCTTGAGTTACCTAATGATGTAGGTGAACGTAGAGACTGGCTACTATCAAAGTTATTGACCCTCAGGTCAAAACTGTTGAAGTGGGCAGCTGTAGATCGTGCTCTATCAACCCAAATATTTGTTGCTTCAAACCAGTCCAGTCTGTTGTCCGCTCCATAGACCACATTAAGGTCAAAGGACACTTCAGAGTTTTGGTCGACTTGAAGTAAAGAAGTAAAGTCTTCTTGGGATTCATTTTGGCAAGAAGTTAGAAGCCACGATGTTAATAGAATAAAAACGACAGATACCTTTAATCTCAAAAAAACCTCCCTGTTTTGTTTGAGTCTTTTTGACTTCCTCTATTTTGTATCGTTAATGGGTAAGGCGTTTAGTGCTAGGATTTAAAAATAGTCCTAGGTCGTTTTATCGATTAATTTTATTTATGGGTCGGAGAAATGGATTCTATAAGGGAAACAGAGTTTTACAGTTTTTACAAAAACCGATTTGGACAAAATTGGGAACTCATATTAGGATTTTTACACGAAGATCAAAATAAGAAAATCTATACAAGCCCCTATTATAATAGCGAAAAAAATCATTCTGAAAAATTAGAGTTAGATCCTTTTTCTTTTCAAGTTACCGAGAGTTTTGATTTGTTGCAAAAAAAATCTTTAGGTGATCTTAATTATTTGGACCTATGTGCTGCGCCTGGCGGTAAGTCCATATACTTTCACT
>CALGNA010000064.1 GCA_937958795.1 uncultured Bdellovibrionales bacterium
GATTGCTGCCTCTTTGATCAACCTACATTTGTTTGCCATATCAGCCAAAGAATTAGCTCCAACTCTAGTAGGTAATTCTTTGGTGCCGTTTGGGTATGTAAACTCACAAAACCCAATTAAACTATAATCGTTTCCCCTAAAAACAGGATTACCATTTCGTAGAGTTTCAATTTGGGGATAGGTCACTTTAAAAACCCCAGAAGTAGGCGTGCTACTACCCGTTAACAGCCTTGAATAGCCAGAACAAATAGGCCTTAAATCCGTAAGCTTATGTACTCCAAATCTAGTGGTCCAACCCGCAGTTGGTCCACTCTCCGTACTTAGCTTACCATTAGGAGTATCCGCTATTCTGCATGTAGCATTGATTTCAAACTGATCAAGATTGTTATAGGTCACAAATGAAAGTCTTTCAGTTAAGGAAGTAAAGGGATCTACAAGTGAAACTACATTTTTACACTCAGACTCTAACTGACTTAAGTCATTTACACCAACCGTGCTTATATACTCAACACCGCCTCTTCCTGCCTCTAGACTACAAACTGCAGAATAATTAAAACTATCTAAGTTATTGTAAGTCACTTCTGATAGTTGAGGTTGTATCGTTAAGCCCAATGCAGAGCTTGCAAGGTCACATGCATTCTCTAAGCTCTTAAGGCCATCTCCTGGAATACTAAAACTTGTAGTTCTATCGACATGACACTGAGCCATATGTGTAGAAAGTTCTAAGTTTCGATACTCGATATTATGCAAAAGATAACTTCCTCTGCGTGGAGCCATTCTTTTACAGGCATCCTGAACATCACCAAGTTTTAAACCAACGAAGACAGCTATTGTTTCATCAGATCCAAAAACTCGACTGTTGCAATCTGCTATCACACCCTTACCATTAACAATGATGTCAGCATTTATATTTTGTCTTAAAACATCTATTATATCTGTAACACCATCATCTTCTGGAGTAAGTTCAACGGATTGAATGACAATTGGTAAAGGTGTGATCGTAATAATCTGATTTGGATGAGTTGCTGCTGCGTCGTCAGGAGTTAAATCCGTAACATTATCATCCGCAGGCACAACATTAATTGACTGTGTGGCAATGCCGTCCGTATTTCCGGCACGTGGCTCCGCTAAAGAATTCCAGCTTACAAAAATAACAATACAGAAAAGCAATGATTTGATGTTCATATGATCCCCCAATCAATAGAATATTAAAATATAGTCCCCATGATGGGTTATCAATTTTGATTCCATAAGTAAATTAAAAATAATTAGACACCACATCAACATAAATAAAGATATGACCTATAAAATCATCTAATGAGTCCAAAAATTCTTGATTTCTCAATACCTACGATCCTTGCACTCATTTTTAGAGCTATTCCCACGTTTGACACAATCTTTAAATTAACTTCAAAATAAGCAATAAATGAAAACTCTTATCTACTTACATATTGCAACGATTCTTCCCGTTTTAATTTTAGGTCCATTTGTTATTTTTAGAACCCCAAAAGATAAAGTACACAAAATTCTTGGTAAGATCTGGGCTCTTCTTATGATCACGAGTTGCTTACTTACATTTGGGGTTCGTCACAACGGGGGCTTTAGTTGGCTACACGGCTTAAGTCTTTATACCCTCTATTCAGTCATTAGTGCTTTACTCTCAATCAGGAAAAAACAAATTCATAGACACAAACAATCTATGATTGGGTCCTATATTGGCACTGTCATAGCCTTTATTTTTGCTATGACTCCAGACAGACTCTTAGGCAACTGGATCCAATCTGTTTTTAACTAGTTGTTAACAAAACAAGATCCTACAATCACTCAAAACCCTAGAGTCAGACTAGGTCAATAAGTCAAGTCATATCAATAACTTAGAAGACTCATCTTAAGTTAAGCTTTTATACTAAATGTTTGTAAAAATTTTAAAGCTCTAGATGTTTTAACTATATGTGCTAACAAAGTGGCTTATATTAAAGTATTAAAGGAATTTAAGTTTATGAAGACAATTCTATCTTACGCTATACTTCTAGCTTGCCTCAGCATTTCTGTACATGCAGTTGCAAAACCTGGTTATTTTCTAGCTCAATTGCTGAATGGAGGACATGAAGAGGTCATTAGTTCATTAAAGCTTTTATTAACAGGCACTGATAGTAGTCAAATTAAACTTAGCTCAAATGTCTTAAACTTTACTGAAAAAAACCTCTCTCATGCTCGGGCATATCAAAGACTTGAAGAGCCTCTTCAAAATAGTCCTGGCCTTCTTATCATGGGACAGGCACTCGACCTAAATCCAAATAAAGTCATTAGACTTTCTGAAACTCATTCCATTAGCTTAAATCAAACTACTGAAGTAATTGCAGCATTTGACTTTGGCCGTGCCCCAAGAGGCAATTCAATATTACAAACATCAACTGTTTATGGTGGCCATATCGTACACCTAGATATAATTATCATAAAGCATGTTGCAACAACTAACGATGAAGAACTAAAACATATAGAAAAAGGCATGCAATCCTTACTCGATCAAACAAAGGAGCTCTACAAGAGCTCTTTTAACCCAGCTCTTCATAATATACAAATGAGACCTGAGGGCGACAACTTAAACCTCATGTTTTTTAAAAACTCTTCTCATTTCAGTAGCCAACAATCTGATGAACTAAATACATATATTGGACAAAAGATCTCTATAGATCTATCTAAACTTTGGAATGAATTAGCAAGTTTAACCGATACTGCGCCTCATAGTTTTGAAGAGTTTTTTTACAATGCTGTAAGAAACTACATGATTGAAATTCATAAACTGTATGGATAGTTTTGTGAATTTCTACTACATTGGGATCAAACATAAAGATTTATTCACAAATTTGTAAATGATCTCTATCTTAAATACTACTAATTAATACAACACTTTACAGTAGAGCTCTAACTCATTTTTTTACTAACCCACTGGAAGCAATACAAAATGAAATTTTTATTTTCTAAATACCAACTCAAACTTATACTTCTTCTAGGAGTATTCCTTCTCTCAAGCACTGGACACTCAAACTCTAGATTCACAAATCCAACACATTTTTTACAGCTACTAAAATCATCAAGCCATACTAACACTATAGACTTAAACAATTCATTCAATGGCCTTCTACTAATAGATAGAACTTTCAATACCTCAAGCAGGGCTTTTGATAATAATCCAAATAGCTTGCAATTGATAAAGAACTTCCAAAAGCATGAGACAAGCCAAAATAGCGGGCCATCCATTTTTAAATCTAATACAGATTTTCAATCATCAGTTCACCCTACTGTTCTTACGAAAAACAACAATTCACTCGAAGTTGTGGCCTTTTTAGAACACACTCAATTACCCAATCCTCATATGGGAGTTACTGATGCAGTTGATTTAAGTTATATTATAACAAAGGCTTTTCATAAAAGAAATGGCGTGACACTTAAGTCTCTAACTTTAGCACAAGAGCGGAATTCAAATTTAATTTATGAAGCATATCTGGATATTTTTAGCACAGCAATATTGAGTCATTTTTCAAAAAAAAATATCGCTGATATAAAAAACTCCCTAGATAATCACTTTTATAGCCTAACTAAAACAGTATCAACCTCAGATCAAAATATCTCCGCACAAAAAATAGTCTTAAGCCTTTCATATATAAGAAAGATGTTTCCAGCGCATGACCCAGAAGGCTTTTACCTTGCTGTTGTTGAGTTAACAAACCACATACGACTAACTCAATGAACCTAAGCCTTGAATACGACTCCATATCTATAAAAAAGTTCTCTATTAAAAAAGTTCTTTCAATAATCATAATGCTTCTAATGAGTCAGAGCTCATTCTCCAATGGATTCTCTCTAAGTCGAAACATACAATCACTTACTACACATACTGCTACACATAATCTAAAAGAACTTTTATCAAGAAATCCAACATTTGAATATAACAGTTTTGATTTTCAAGATTATTCGATCCCAATTACAAATAGCTTAAGAGCTAAAGACGGACTCAATCTTCGTTCTCAAAATACATCCTTTTTTCAGCAGGCAAAGTCCATCGAACCTAGACACTTTATTCAGCTAGGAACTGGACAGAACTCTCTGGGAATGATCGAAATGCTCTCTTCCATACATATTGAACGGTCAGTCGTTTTTGATATTAATGACCCTCTAAGTGAAATACCAAGTATTTTTTTAAATATCTATGTATCGATCCTAAAGAATGAAGCTTCTGATCATTCAATTTCTAGCATGAAAGAATTACTAAATCTTAAATCTAATACTATAAGTTCAATATATAAAAATTTTTTAATACTGAGTGAAACCAATATATTCAACAAGGATTTGTTACCTAGGAACAAAGACCATTTACAATCCCTGATTTCAATCCGAGATATAAGCGCAGAAACTGATAATGGGACTGTGTTTGGGCAAAGAACATCTATTAATCTGAGTGACTTAATTCAGTTTCTTCATAGAAACAATATAACCAAACCAAGCGACATTGACTCACTCATAGTCAATTTAATATCAGAAATTAAGCTCGTGTACTTCTAACCTAAACGACTTCGCAAGGAAACTCATTTATGTCTTATCTTAAAAAACTCTTCTGCTTTTGCATTATAACCAGCACTGCTTTTATTTTAAGTTGTTCAGATCTTCAAAAATCTCTGCCTACAAACTTTATCCCCAGTGATTACATCAACTTAGCATTTTTTGAATTTAACGATGATGGAAAAATGAATACGTTAGCGGAATGGGACCATAAAGTATATACTGAGCATGAACCCATTCAGCTTTGTGTTGGTGTTCGAGGGATGGACACTGTACTCCATAACTTTTTCCTAGGCTTCAAATACGACTTTAATACAACAAAGATAGAAGTATCTGGAAAATGGCAGTTTAAAGTTGAAAGTGATGCTGGTGTCCACCCAGGCTTTAAACCTATTACCTACTCTTGGACCTATACCCCTAAACCAGAGTTTTTCACTAAAACTCAACTCTCCTATCAAGCTCTGAGTGAACAAACACTTATGAGGCATGAAGTTTTCTCAAGCTCAGAAGAGGAAAACACTAAAGCCTACCGCTGCACCTATATTAATGATCAAAACAATTATTTAACGAGAGGAAGTTATAAAATAACAGGATCACTTGTACTGGATTTTATAAACAAAGAAGAGGGACCTGACTATGGTAAGGAATTTACAATACCTCTTACTGTATCTAATTATATGTTAATAGAGAAGCCAAAACCTGATTCTAAGCTATCTATGGATCCCTATCTTTCAAATGATAATTTTGTATTCAAACAAGACCATACATTAGACAGTAACTCTTATACTTCTCTAAACCCCATGACCATTGTTAACTCAGATGTCGAACCATTAAAGTGGGAGATTGAGTTTTTTGAAGACGGCAGTGATACGCCTACAGATACTTTTACGTACCAAAATGCAGTAACGACTAGCCATAACAACCACATCCAAGCTTGCTCCGAAATATTTAATTCATCCCTACAGGCTTATGAAAGCTTTTGTTATAATGACAAGGTCCATTTTAAAGTGAGGGACTGGAACAAAGTTAAAACAGACTCCTTGTACAAATTGATTTTAACAGGAAAAACCCTTAATACTGGTCACACTAAAGTCTTCACGCATTTATTCAAACCAACAAAACTTTAAATTTTGCCCCTAACAATTATTCCGGAGAAAAGGGCTCAATTTTAACTTCTTCCTGGGGTGGGTCTGCTGACAATAGGCCACTCGCAGAAGCATCTGGCTTTCTATCTTCAATCTTATCCAGAGCATTTGTTTCTACTTTCACACTCGGCTTTTCGGCAGCATTTACCTTATGCTTGCTGGTTGGTACTTCTTCCTGAAGCTTAGAGCTAAGAGCTGTTTTTTCTTCTAACAACTCAGTTTTTCTTAAGTTTAATTTTTCTAGTAAGCTTTCAGACTTTAATATTGAGGATTCTAAACCCGAAACTTTTGATTTGTATTTTGTTAACTTAGATTGATCCGATTTTAACTTTGATGACAAAGACTCTAGATCATCATTTAAATCACGAACTAAGGATCCTTTTTGGAATAATTTTTGATAGTTCACAGAAGGACATATACCTGATGCTCGCTTCCCAGATAAACCTGTATTAAAGGGAGTATCATCAGAGCAATGGATTTCTTTACCCTTATTCCAGCCTTTCTTGAAGGCATCTCCATCAGGCTGAGCTGATTTTTTTAAACATTTTTTTTCAATTCTATAAAATTCTTCTGAAGATTTACCGTCCAAGGCATATT
>CALGNA010000065.1 GCA_937958795.1 uncultured Bdellovibrionales bacterium
ACTTTGTCAAAAAGACGTACGCCACAGTTGTGGCGACTTATCACTTCTGGCTTAACAAGTTGTTTTAGATTCCTTGAGCTGATTCAGTTTCTTCTAATCCTTCAGCTTCTTGAACTTCGTCAAGTTCTTCAATCTCTTCAATGTTGTTGCAGTTCTTTTTATCAAAGCTATGTTCTGGTGCTCGCTCAGTTGGAGCATGTTCAAACATAAGTCTTAAGCCGGGAACATTTTCATTAATGATATCTGCAATCTTTTTGTCAGAAGGATATTTGTCCTTTCCTAATTCAAAGAGAATGCTCCAAATTCCATGTTTCCAAAATCCATAGTCTTCAAGGGTTCCATCCGTTGGCCCAAAAAATCGAGTTGAGTTTACAATTTTATAGTCTGAATAAGTGACTGCCATTCTAGCCATATTTAAGAAGGTAGGTTTATGGTCTTCGTGAACATCAACATGCTCTTTATCTGTTGAAAATCCCCATGGGTACACAATAAGTGCTCCTCGTGAGTGAAGAGTTACTAAGTTAATAATATTTTGTGCATCGATATAGTCCGCTAGTGCTCTTGTAGACTTAAGTTGCCATGGTTCATTTTTTTTGCAAGGGCTTTCGTAGTCTCTATTAGGATCAATAAATAAGTCCATTTCAGTGCCGCTAAGTGCTTCTAGCTTTTTTGTACTTACGACTTCTTTTCTTCGTCTTGTGTTGTACCCGTTTATATTTAAAACTGGAATAATATGCATCGTTTGACCTTCAATTGGATTTTGAGCAAGGCTATATGCAAATGATTCTGCGAGTTCGATGGTTCCGTATTCATTTCCGTGGTGCCCACCAACAACTAGATTATGAGTTTCTCCAGTTCCAATTTTAATTCCGTAGATTATATCTCCAGTATCAGAGGTTCCTATTTCAAAAAGTTCTGTTTCTGCTTTGCTAAATTTATGAATCCTTTCTAGGCGTCTGATAACGTCCTCGTATTGCTTTTCCTGACTGATGTAGGAAGGGTCTAAATCACATTTTTCAGGGTCATCACATATGGAGTCATCGATAGCGTAACTAAAGTCTGAGCCACAGGCTTCTGGGTTGTCTGGTGTGCACAGTTCAGCGTTGTAAGGTGCTATCTCTTCTGATTTATTTGAAGAACTCTCTGCTTTGGCTACAGCTGAGGTGAATATGATGAGGCACATCAACGTAAGACTACACTGTAGGTATTTGGAAAGGTTTAGTTTAAATAAAATATTATATGTACTCATTGGGTTCCCTTTGTTTATAGGGTGTATCATTTCAAGATCTGTACCGTTTTTAGAGTCAAAAACTTAAGTCTAAGTATTTGAATTTATTGAATTCTATTTTCATAGACATATGTATTTAATTATATGATATTTAGAGTGACAAATATTTATTGCCGACTGTTTAAAATTTTGACAGATTTAACTTAATTTGTATTTTTAATATTTTTTTTGCAGTTTTAAATAAAATTATTTTGGTGGTAAGAAAATTTATTACCTAATCCCATACCTTATTTTAAGGTCTAAATTTAAGTTATTTGTTGATAAATTAAATTTAGAATCCTTGTATTTGGGAGGTCCCATAAGTTGTGTAGCAGCATCATTTGAGACGCCCCAGCCTTCTGCGGGCATAAATAGCTTCATTTTAAATTTACCGTTATTATCTTCATCGTGAATTGCTGAAACAGCATATTCACCAGGTTCTAAATCAGTAAAAGTGCATCGTGATTTTTGATTGAGAATATTTCCTTGTGTGCTGACTAAGGCTTTTTGGTCTTTGCTTGGGAAACCATTCTTTTTGTTAAAGAGACTGCAGTAGACAACTCCGTTATCGCTTCGTAAATTATTAATATTTACATACAGATGAGCGGAGTAGGCATTGTTTAGTGGCATGGTAAGAAGTAAGAATATCTGTATAAAAAAAAACACTATAAGAATTTTCATGTAAGGAAAGTAGGGCATAACAAGCTTTCTAACAAGTGATTAGCGTTTTGCCATATAAGTAGAGTGCAAGGCTTCAATTGTTCGTATTAAAGATCTCTTCTAACTTGTTGAGTAGCCACTCCGGATCATCTAAGGAGAGGTCATGTCCTGCTTTTTCATTAAAATGAATAGGCCATTTTGTATGTTCATGGAGTTTTTTGGAACATTCAGGGCTAACGAGCCCGTCTTTTAAACTAAGTAAGATATCAGTTGGTGGTAAGTTGTCTGGGATTTCTTTAGGAAACCTATACCTAGAGGCTGCCATAAGTTGGTTCATGACATTTGGTAACTGTGGAGGTGCCTGTCTAAAAAGTTCTACTGCCGCAATCACATGGCGGTCATTATTTTCTTGAGTCGAAGTCAGTTGGTAGATGGTTTCTTCAATTTTTTCAGGGTTTTTGCCAAAAAGAGATTTGGTTAACCTCATAAGTGAAGGTAATTGGATTCTTTCCCAGGGAGGATTAAAGGGTCTCATGGATGAGTTGGCAATGAGTGCGTGGTCAAAGTCTCCCGGGAATCTAGTGATCCAATCAATGGTAACCATGCCGCCTAAAGAAAGTCCTAAAATCCATAAGGGTCGTTTTTCTTTTGAAGTGTCTGATGATGTGTTTTTAGAGACAAGCTTGAGCCAGTGTTCTCGTGTTAGATTTGTTGTCTCCGATATACTATCAGGAGCTTCGTCTCTGTATTTGTCTCCAAAGCCAGGAAGATCTATGAGTGTATGTTTCCATCCGCGTTGTGTAAGTTGTTCGGGAAAATCTGCCCAGTGTTTTTTTTGTCTAGCAAGCCCTCGGAGTAACAAGATGTTTGGTTTTAATCGGTCCATTGCTTCCACTCTTTTACGCTTTGAATTAAAAAGTCAAATAATGGTCGGTGGGCACGCATGGTTCTATTGTATCTATATTTTGTAAATGGGTAGAACATCCCCTGTTTTGTAAAAAGCTGAAAAGGGTTGGCTTTTACCCAGCGCCAAGAGCCAATCTCTAAAGTCCACGGCATATACATTTTGTTTTCACCATGTTTTTTAAAGTGTTCATCAAAAAGGTGATCCCAGATTTCACCAGAAATAAGGTAGCCATCAGACTGTGGCTCAACTTTGTAAAAGTGATAGGGGTAGTTTTGCTTAAAAATTCGAGACCATTTTGTAGTTTGTTTAATTAGAGGGAATTCTTTTTTTGTATAACCATAGGGGTGCCAAAGTCTGTCTTGTAAGCCAAACCCAGAATGGACATCTAGGCTTACTGAAAACTGTGATTCAGAACATTGTTCTCTAAAAAAATCCATCACAAGTTGTGTTTCAACTTCCATCTGATCTTCATCGCCACGATACCAAACTAAATTTTTTGATAGTCTGTGTCCTGAGAGTGGCCAGTACTTGTTAGACTCAGCTTGTGTTGGTGCATTTCTCATGAGGTCAACGCCATTGCCATTTGATCTGGTTGTATTGATGAGGCCAATAGGGTTAACAGAGGGGATTGCTACGATTCGAATTTTTTTAAAAGTTTCTTGAAGGCTTGTTTGCCACTTGAGGCGTCTTCTTAGGGTGTCTAAATAGTGAACCAGGATATGAACGCCGATTCTTTCAAGTCCATGAACACCTGCCGTGAGCATAAGGCATGGCGCTTCAGGGTCTTGGTTTCCTAGACCAAAAGCAATAATAGGGGCTTTAAGTTTTCCTTTTTCTACATGTCCTAGGGTTTTGCACCAGCCGATCTCGTGCCATTTGTTAGCTAGTTGTTCAACTTTTTGTACTTCTACCCAGTTTTTCATGTTTTTTGCGCGTGCCCTTATCAGTTCCGTCTGATGATATTTTCTTAAGACCTTCTATATGTACTCTTCGGTATAAATGTCCATTTTTAAAGTGATATCTGCAATTTTTTGAACAAGTTTGTATAGAAGGATCTCTTTTATCTTCTTCGACATCCGGACCTAGATGTGTGTCTAGGCAATGTTGGCAAATATGAGAGTCACTTTTGCAGTGAAGGCATTCGCTTTTGGCAGCATCAGTGGGGTCGCCGCATTGATAGCAGAGTTTAAATTGGTTTGATGCCTGTAGGTCTTGGTCAAGGGCAACTCGATGGTCAAAAACAAAACATTCCCCTTCAAATAAAGAGTTTGGTTTCTCTTTGATGTATTGAATAATGCCGCCTTCGAGCTGATAGACATCCTTAAAGCCCTGTTCTCTCATTTCAAGAGATGCTTTTTCGCAACGAATCCCACCGGTGCAAAACATAAGAACAGGTTTTTCTTTATCAAGAGAAGCTTTGGAGACTTTTTCTGGAAACTTTCTAAATTCTTTTAATTTGAGGTCTATTGCATTTTTAAAAGTTCCGCACTCAATTTCGTAGTCATTTCTGACGTCTAAAATTTGTACAGGTTCTGCTTTTATTTTATCTTCCCATTCTTGTGGTGTCAGGTGGTGAGAGCTTTGAGTGCCATCGACTTCAAGTTTTCCCATGGTGACAATTTCTTTTCTGATTTTTACTTTGAGACGTTTGAAGGCTTGAGTTTTAGAAAAACTCTCTTTGAAAAAAATATCTGTGTTATGGGCCCATGAAGAAATGAAGTTTTGAATCAACTCAGAGTTTTTCTTTGGAAGGCAGATGGTTCCGTTAAAGCCTTCGTTTGCTAGTAGCACGAGACCTTTTGCTTCAAGTTTCTCTAATTCGAGAAAAAGAGTAGATTTTAAACTCTCAAGCTCGTCATTGACACTTTCTGAGATATTTTCTGGTGATCTATCTGGTAGATCCGTTCTTTGGGGATTTGGTTCGAAGTCTGACCACTTTAAAAACTTATAAAAAGTCAGAACAGAAAATGAAAAAGATTTTTGTGGTGATGTCTCTTGTCCCATATGAGATTTCTCTCTCCAGAGACTCGCCTCGTCAAGCTTTGTCAGCCATTAAGTCGAAGCACACTCTGATTTAATGAATCAAGATGTAAGTAAATCAGTTCCTGTTCAGAAATCAGCAGACATACCTCTCTCTGTCCAAGGGGTTTCAAAGTATTATGGTGAGTTTAAGGCTCTTGATAAAGTTGAGTTCAACTTAGAAAAGGGTGAAATCTTTGGTCTTTTAGGTCCTAATGGCGCGGGTAAGACCACTTTAATCTCAGCAATCGTAGATTTGGAGAAGGCCAGTTCCGGTGATATTTTTGTTTTTGGAGAAAAGGTAGGGCGAGGTCTTCAGACTAAGAGAGATATTGGATTTGTGCCTCAAGAGGTCATAAATCATGGTTACTTTAATGTAGAAGAGATTTTAACTTTTCATTCCGGTTTTTATGGAATTCGAAACAATAAAAAAAGAATAGAAGAGCTTCTCCAGAGGTTAGCTCTTTGGGAGCATAAAAACAAAAAGGTAAAGCAACTAAGTGGGGGAATGAAGCGCCGTTTGATGATTGCTAAGGCTCTTGTTCACACGCCAAAATTGTTTTTATTAGATGAACCTACTGCAGGAGTCGATATCGAGTTGCGCAACTCTCTTTGGGAATTTGTGGTTGAGTTGAAAAATCAAGGCACAACTGTTTTGCTGACGACCCATTATCTTGAAGAGGCACAAGAGCTTTGTGATAGGGTTGGAATTTTAAGAAATGGCGTATTGGAAAAGATGGGGCACACTAAGGATCTTATTGATGAGCTTAGTAACAGGAAGCTTGTGATAGATCTTAATGGTAAAGCTCCAAGTGGTTTTTCTCATCCTTGTTTAGAAAAACAAGAGAAGCTCGAAGGAGTTGATGGAGATAGATTGGTTTTTAAATTACCAAAAGGTACAGAGATGGGTTCCATTATAAATTCTCTAGGATTTTCGCTTGATAGTATTAAGGATATTCAAACAGAAGAAGGTACCTTGGAAGAGGTCTTTTTATCAGTTTTAAATTCTTGAAGTGTATGGGGGCTTTTGAACGGCCTATGAATATAAAATATATAAGGACATCATTATGTTAATGCCACGAGTTGCTTTTTGGACTTACTTAGCTAAAGAGATCAAGCGTTACCTTAAGGTTATGAACCAGACGGTTCTAACGCCAGTTGTGAATACCTCTTTGTACTTGCTGATTTTTGGAGTCAGTATGGGGGAGAATATTCAGCTGAGTTCAGGGGTGAGTTACCTAGCCTTTTTAATTCCAGGTCTTGTGATGATGGCCTGTTTAAACAATGCTTTTCAAAACTCAAGTAGTAGTTTGATCAGTGGTAAGTTTAGCGGTGACCTTGAGGATCTTAAAATTGTGCCCATCCATTCTCTTGAGATTTTGTGGGCACTTTGCATTGGTGGTTTGACCAGGGGCCTGATGGTATCTTCGGTTACTTTTCTGGTAGGTCAGACCTTTCACTATTTAACTGCTGGGTCCTTTATTCCCCTACATCAACCTCTTTTGCTGATCTACTTTTTGATAATTGGTGGTCTTAGTTTTGCTTTGCTTGGGATTAGTGTAGCTTTTTGGGCTCAGAATTTTGATCAATTGAGTGCGGTAGGGGCCTTTGTTTTGACTCCATTGATTTTTTTAGGAGGGGTGTTTTATTCTATTGAAAACCTTGCTCCATTTTGGCAAAAAATCACTGTTATTAACCCTTTACTGTATTTAATTAATGGGGTTCGTTATGGCATTATTGGGGTCTCTGATGTGCCATTAAGTATGGCTTTTTTGGTTTCTTTTCTCGGATTTGTCTTCTTTTTTTCAATAGCCTATGTTTCATTAAAAAAATCATCTTATAAGCGTTGGTAATAGATATTGAAGTGATACTTTTAGAATGAAGGTTAAATTATGTTTGGACAGTTATCAGATAAATTAGTCGGCTCAATGAGAAAATTGAGTGGTAAAGATAAGTTAACGGAGTCAAATCTTGATGAAGTTATAAAAGAAATTCGTAGAGGTTTGCTTGAGGCAGATGTTCACTTTTCTGTTGTAAAAAGCTTTATTGAAAAGGTTCGCGAGGAAGCTGTCGGGCAGAAGCTATTAGATAGTATAAGCCCGGATCAACAGTTTACTAAAATTGTATATGATCAGTTGGTTGAGCTTCTAGGTGGGTCTTCATGTGAGTTAAAGCTTGAAAAAGGTTTTCAGTCTCTCTTATTAGTAGGTTTGCAAGGTGTTGGTAAAACCACAACGGCTGGTAAATTGGCTTTGTATGCTAGAAAAAAGCTAAATCTAAAGCCCGCCTTGGTATCTGTAGATATTTACAGGCCAGCTGCCATGAAGCAGTTAGAGATTTTAGCAAAACAGATTGATGTTCCATTTTTTGGAGTCGTAGAGAATCAGAGTCCTGAGGAAATCATAAAGAATGCACTCGCATGGGCTCAGGGTGAAGCCGGTGCAGATTTTCTTATAGTAGATACGGCTGGTCGTCAGCAGGTTGATGCGGAGTTAATGAATGAAGTATCTCAGGTTGGGAAGCTTTTGAATCCAACAGAGACCCTATTGGTCGTTGATGCCATGTTAGGGCAGCAGTCTGTGGATGTAGCAAAGGGTTTTGATGAGAAGCTAGACCTAACAGGTCTTATCATGACTAAGATGGATGGTGATGCTCGTGGTGGTGCCGCTCTTAGTATCCGACATCAGGTGGGCCTTCCAATAAAATTCATGGGTGTGGGTGAAAAAACTCAAGCCTTAGAAATTTTTCACCCAGATCGATTGGCATCACGAATATTAGATAAGGGTGATGTTGTTAGTCTGGTTGAAAAAGCTCAAGAGCTAATGGATGATAAAGAGGCAGAAGCTCAAGCAAAACGAATGGCCAAGAGTCAGTTTACTTTTGAAGATTTTTTAAAACAAATGAAAATGATGAAGAAAATGGGTGGCCTGAAGTCTGTTATGGGAATGCTCCCAGGAATGGGTCAAATGACCAAGCAGCTTGGAGCAGCGGGCGGAGTTCCAGACGGAGAAATGAAGAAGATGGAAGCCATGATACTGTCTATGACGCCTCATGAAAGGTTAAATCCCAGGGTTATCAATGGCTCTCGTAAAGTAAGAATCGCTAAGGGATCTGGGTATCGAGTTAATGATGTGAATAAATTTATAAAGCAATTTGAGCAGAGTCAGAAGATGATGTCACAAATGATGAAAATGATGCCTGGAAAAGGTGATGGCGCAGGTGGTGGTATGCCTCCCTTTTTCTCTTGATTTATAGGACTTAGAGATGTAGTGATTTGTCTTTGTGCTGGAGGCATTTCTTTATGGTCGTTATACGTCTTTCCCGTGGTGGAACAAAACATAGTCCAAAATATCGTGTTACTGTAGCTGACAGCCGTAGAGCTGCTACCGGAAAATACATTGAAATAGTAGGGTCTTACAATCCTTTGGCTAGTGGCAACGACCCAGGTCTTGTTTTAGATTTGGCTAAAGTCGAGTCTTGGATAGCTAAAGGTGCTCAACCTAGTCCACGAGTTAAGTCTTTGATCCATAAAGCTCAAAAAAATGCAGCTGAAAAGGCCTAAACTGGTTTAAACTATTTAGTATAGTTTTGAATCTACTTAAGCGGAGGTTTTATCAGATGGCAGATTTAAGTTTAAAAGAATTAGTGGAATTTATGGCAAAGGCACTAGTGGATAATCCTGGTAGTGTTGAAGTAAAAGAAGTTGTTGGTGAGCAAACAACTGTTGTTGAATTAAAAGTGGATCAAAGTGATCTTGGAAAAGTGATTGGCCGTCAGGGTCGCACAGCAAGATCAATGAGAACTATCTTAACAGCAGCAAGTACAAAGCTTCAAAAAAGAAGTGTACTTGAGATTGTTGAGTAGTTTAAGAGCAGATCGGTTCTTCATTTATATTATAAAAATAGTGTTAAAATATGAAAAATCATAATTGGATACCAGTTGGATATGTGGCTGGTGTTCATGGTTTAAAGGGTCAGCTAAAGTGTAGTTTCTTCAACCCAGATCCTGAGTGGCTAAAGCCTGGGGTTGATTTTTATCTAGCACCGAAGGATGGGAATGAGCCTATTAGAGCAAGCTCTGAAGATAAAAAAAGCAATCATTCAAGTTCTTTCGGGTATAAAGTTATTAGACTTATTATCCTGCACTCAAATGTTCAGAATCAATATTTACTCACTTTTCAAGATGTGAGCTCAAGAGAGAAAGCAGAAGAATTTAAATCCTGCCAACTTATGATACCTGCAGATAGTTTAAAGACAGAAAATGAAGATGAGCTCTACTTTAATCAGATTATTGGTTGTGAATTTTATGATGCAACAAAATCTACTACTACATCCTTTGGTGTTATAGAAGGTGTGTCGCACACTTCAGCTCATGATATTGTAGTTGTTAAATCCCACAAGGATGAGCTTTACTTTGAAGTCCCTTGGGTAAAATCTTTTATTGAGCGAATTGATTTAGACAAAAAACAAGTTTTATTTAATGTACCTGAAGGACTCTTTGATGAAGAGTTAGGTCAGAAAACAAGATAAATTTATGTTTAAGCTAAAAGTCACAGTTATCACACTCTTCCCGGAAATTTTTGATTCTTTAAATTATGGTTTAATGGGCCAAGCAATAGAAAAAGGCCTTGTTAGTTTAGATTGTATTAACTTAAGGGATTTTGGAGAAGGAAAACACCAGAAAGTTGATGATAGCCCTTTTGGCGGAGGCGATGGAATGATCTTAAAGGCAGAGCCATTGTACCTGGCTTTGCAGTCAGCATTGAAACAAATGCCTCAAGCAAAAATTATCTATATGTCTCCGCAAGGGGATAAACTCACCCAAGATTATGCTTTTGAGTGGAGCAAAGCGGCTTCTGAATCTGAAACGGATTTGGAGTTTATACTTATATGTGGTCGTTATGGTGGAGTTGATTCCAGGATTGTTGAAAAGTATGTCGATTTTGAGTTGTCTGTTGGGGACTATATCTTAAACGGTGGTGAGTTTGCTGCTTTGATCTTTATGGATACTTTGGGTAGATTGGTGCCTGGTTTTTTGGGAAACAGTCTGTCTAAAACAGAAGACTCGTTTAGTCAGGGAATGGATTATCGTGAAGCCCCTCAGTATACACGGCCTCAGGAGTGGAGAGGGATGAAGGTTCCTTCTGTTTTATTGTCAGGTGACCATCAGCTCATTGCTGAGTGGAAGAGGGATTATTTTAGTATTTCTGATTTAAATTTTAAGAAGAGACCTGGGTTCAAAAAAACTAAAGAGTAGTTTTTGATAAACAAAAAAAAACGTAACATAATAATTTATTTACATATAGAAAAACCCTTTGTTGTGGTGTTAGTATTTATCTAGCTCATAAGCAAAAACGCTCTTTTTTTGAGCACTTATGTTTCTTGACCCTTTGTAAACACAGTGATAGACCTTCGTCTTTAGAGATGATTTATATTCAGTGGCAGTAAAACCAGGAGCTTTAGCGTGGATGTCGTTCAAAAATTGACAGAAAAACTTGTTCAGAAAAATGAAAACCTACCTAAATTTAAGACAGGTGATGAGATTTCAGTCCATGTAAAAGTTAAAGAAGGCGAAAAAGAACGTATTCAGATTTTCAAGGGCGTTGTTATTAAGCTTCAGGGAAGTGGAACAACCCGTGCTTTTACAGTTCGAAAAATGTCTAGCGGCACTGGGGTAGAAAGAACTTGGCCTCTAACAAGTCCTGCATTAGACAAAATTGAGCTTTTAAAAATTGGTAAAATTAGAAGATCTAGAATCTACTATCTCAGAAACTTACGTGGTAGAGCTGCTAAGATTAAGTCTGAGTTAGTGACTCAAACTAAGAAAGCTAAAAAACCAAAGAACTCTAAAGAAGCTAAAGAGACTGCTGCAAAGACTTAAGTCATCACTTTTACTCTATGTACATTTAATAGTTATTTAATCAAAAGCCTCAATACTTTGTATGAGGCTTTTTTTTGTTTTACTTAGACTCAAGAGGGTCTAAATAATCATTTTTTATTCTTAAGAAAAGTGTTCTAGAATGAGAACTCTTTATGAGAGCTATGAAAACACCCGATTAAATTTTGTTATATTTAATAAGGGAATTTAGATGTTCTTAGTGCGAGTCATTCGTTTTTTTATATTTGTAGTGATACAAGCTGTGATAATGAGTTTTAGTTTAGTCTCGCAAGCTGTTCCGAGCTATATGGTTTATCAGGGTCAAGTATTTGATCCAAGTGGAATGCCGCTTGAAGATGCGAGTGTAGATTTTAAAGTGAGTATCTATGCCCCTGGAGGATCTTGTTTGTTGTATGAAGAAAATCATACAGGTAAAAACATGTCTAACTCAGGTGGAGTTTTTTCATTAGAAGTCGGAACAGGAACAACAACAGGAAGTGATCCAGGTATTGGTTTGTATCAAGCCTTCAACGCCATCGATAGTGGTGGAGTAGGTTGTTATGCAACACCAGGTCAGTTTGATAAAAGAGAAGTGGTCGTAGAGTTTACAACAGCCAGTGCAGGAGCTGTAAGTTTAGCAAGTCAGCAGTTAGACAGTGCTCCATATGCCATGTATGCAACAAGTTTAGATGGTGTTGCTAATGCAGTTGGGGACAAAATTGCTATTGGCCACAGTAATCCACTTGCACTCTTGCATATCGACGGTTCTTCAGCCCCTCAGGTTCTAGTCACCAATGACTCAGGTGGACCTACAGTCTTAAGTGTTTTTGGTGATGATTCTCAGCAGCAAGGAATCAATTTAGGAAGCAGCTTAGGTGATAGATGGCTACTGCTTCACAATATTGATAATACTTTAAGGTTTTGGAGTGATCATAAGCTTGATGGTGGTCCAGATCCTCATGTGGGTTCCGTCATGACTTTAACAAATGACGGAAACGTTGGAGTTGGAACAGTAGCACCTACAAATAAATTACATGTTATGGGTGAAGATCCTTATGCGCTCAGTGTAAGAGGTGGTGGAGCGACTCTTGATAGCACAGATAATATGATTGCAAACTTTGCTCCTTATAGCATCCCAGGATGTACAGGAATGACGGATATGGGTGCATACTTAAGGGTTGGACATAATACAGATTTAGTTGCAGCTCACTTTGGAATGAATAGATCTACTTGTGATGCAGGTGCTGATATAGTCTTAAAGTCTTCAGACTCTACAGGAGTTATGACAGAAAGAATGAGGATTTTAGAAAATGGTAAAGTAGGTATTGGTGTTACAGATCCTCAAGTGAAGTTTGAGGTAAAAAATACTCCTACTTCTAATATTACATATCAAATAGGTGGGAGTCCTGCTTGGGGTTATAATATTGAAGTAAATTCTGCTGTTGGTGGATGGGCTAGAGGCTACGGTGCTTCCATTGATGGTGTTAAAAAAGGTTACTTAGGATTTTATGGTGGTGGTTCGACTCAAAACTATATGTATTTAACTGGTGATAACGGCAGAGGCAACTATACAAACCCAGATATGGTTGTTCGAACAGATACAGGTCACATTGGAATTGGTACAACCAAGCCAACTAAAGCCTTAGAGGTAGAGGGTGCAATTGTAATGCGTGCAGATGCAAATCCAATGATAATTTCAGTCGATCCATCAGGGGCATGTTCTGGCTACACAACTGTAAATGAGAGAGAGAAGAATAACTGTTTTCATACAATCCAATCTGCAATTGATTATGCATCTATGATTGTGCCTACAGGTGGAACTCGAGTTCATCAGTTACAGATTAATATTGCAGACGGTACTTATGTTGAAAATCTTGTATTGCAAACTATTCCATACCTGAGGCTAAATGCTGTTAATGCGGGACAGGTAACTGTTGCTCCTTCTGGAGGTACTTATGCCATATATGCTAGCTCTTGTGGAGAATTGCATATATCAGGTATTAATATT
>CALGNA010000066.1 GCA_937958795.1 uncultured Bdellovibrionales bacterium
ATCATGCCAGGTCATATTCATATGCCTGGAAGTGTAGGAGTTGTTTCTAGATCTGGAACTCTTACTTACGAAGCTGTTGCACAATTAACAGAACAAGACTTGGGTCAAAGTACTTGCGTAGGAATCGGTGGAGACCCAGTAAATGGAACAAATTTTATTGATGTTCTAACTGAGTTTCAAAAAGACCCAGATACAGAAGCTATCATTATGATTGGAGAAATAGGTGGGACTGCGGAAGAAGAGGCTGCTGACTTTATTAAAAGAGAAGTCACAAAACCGGTCTGTGCTTTCATTGCTGGATCAACAGCTCCTCCAGGCAAAAGAATGGGCCATGCTGGAGCCATCATTAGTGGCGGCGAGGGTACGGCAGAAGCTAAATTTGAAGCCTTACAGGCTGCTGGTTGCCATATAGCGCGAAGTCCTGCAGACCTAGGCTTAACTTTAAAAAACAACCTTTAATTAAAACTGAAAACGGAGTTTAAACATGGGAATTGAAAACACATTTAGTATTATTAAGCCAAATGCCATCAATAAAAATGTAATTGGTGCCATTTTAACTAAATTTGAAGAAAAAGGCCTGACTATTGCCGCTGCAAAGCTGACACATTTATCAAAAGAAAAATGTGAAGAGTTTTATAAAGAACATGCGGAAAGACCTTTCTTTGGTGAGCTAGTAAGTTTCATGACGTCTGGCCCAGTGATGCTGATGGTCCTAAGCGGTGAAAATGCTGTTGCTCTGAATAGAGAAATTATGGGAGCTACAAACCCTGCTGAAGCCAACGAAGGTACTCTACGTAAACTTTTTGGTGATAATGTAGGCGAAAATGCTGTTCATGGCAGTGATAGCCCTGAAAGCGCAAGTAGAGAGATCTCTCTTTTCTTCGAGTCTAACGAAATTGTAAACAAAAAGGCTTAAAACAGAATCTATTTTACTCCTTAGGGCTGCTCTAGTGGCCCTAAATGATCTAGACATCACCGAAGAAAAGTCGTAGTTTCTATAGCTATGAAAAGAATTTTAATTGCTCTCATGTCTCTATTCCTTATCAGTTGCCAATCAACACCCAGTAAAACAAGCTATAATGCTGGTCAAAAAGAACAGCTCAAAAAAAATCATCTAGAACTTGCTCAAGCTTATACTAAAAAAAATCAGTATGATAAAGCCATGGATCATTACCTCCAGCTTTTAAAAGTTTTACCAAACGACAGTGATGGGTTTTACGGGATTGGTGAAATTTATGAAAACGTACGAGAGTATAAAAAAGCCTATTTTACCTACGTCAAAGCACTCAAACTTACGCCTAAACATTACAATGCATCCATGGCTTTAGGACGTTTGAATATCAAAAGAAAAAAACCAGAACTTACTATTAAATATCTTAAGCCACTCACTAGTACAGCTTTGGTAAGCCAAAGGCCTGACTTTAATATCCTGTATGGAAAAGCTCTTTATTTAACTAATCAAAAACCTAAAGCTAAAGCAGCCTTTTCTAAGCTCCCTAAACAATCCGCTTGGATGTGTCCAACAAGAGTTTTTGTAGCCAAAGAAGACCTCAGAAAAGGAAACACACAGACTATTATAAAATATTTCCCTTGGATCCAAAAAAACTGTGAATCGACGAGTTCTTATGCCAATGCGCTTTACCTAAGTTCTTTAGCTCATGCTAAGACAAAAAACTTAACAACTGCTAAAATGAGATTTTTTGCTTTAAAAAACCTTTACCCCCAAAACCCTCTCACTCAACGACTAGAGTATCGTTTATTTAATGCTTCACAAACAGCCGGAAATCAAAACAATTTAAAATCAACTAAACCAACACTTAACTCAACCTCTGGAAAAATACCTCAATCATGAGCTTACAAGAAACATTAATTAAAGCCAGAGAAGATAGGTCCTTAAGTCTTCAGGAAGTTTTTGAAGAGACTAAAATTTCTATTTCTGTTTTAAAACAGTTTGAAGAAGGTCGCTTTGATGAACTTCCCGCCTTTAGCTTTGCTAAAGGTCACCTTAAACATTATGCTCAGTTTCTTAACTTGGACCCTAAGCCTCTCATTGAGGAGTTAGCACAATGGAACAAAGAGCAGGATCAGCAAATACTTATAGAAACACCAAGTGTAGCAGAAAGTAACATTGATTGGATGGGACTCAATAAGTTATTGTTTCAAAAAATTCTTCCTACTTTAGGAATTTTAATTTTAATTGGCGGCCTCTTTAGTCTTTTTAAATTTTCTGAGAACCTAAATATTAGCGAAACATTAACCCCGGTCTCTAAAGTTGCAACAGATAAAATAAAAAGTTCTGATGCTGACTTAAAAGAAACGACTAAGAAACTAACTCCAGAAGATACTGAATCATCACAAATTGCTAAAAAACTTTTGGGATCCAACATAGTTGCAACTGGAAGCGAAACACTAGCTGGAACGACTCACTCTATAAATACTGCTTTAGCCACAACTAAAAAAACTGAAGACACTACTGAAGTCGCAGCTGAAGACCCCTTTAAACATCATGTAAAAGTAGAGCCACTAGATGCAACTGTGGGCTTTATCTCTGTTGATGGAGAAAAACCTATTCGAATTTACTTTAAGCCTAATAAGATCAGGTACTTTAGAGGAAAAGAAAATATTAGTATTCAAGCTAAAGACGGAGGAGCTCTAAACTTTTTTTACAACAGAAAAAATCTTGGAGTTCTTGGTGCTTTTGGACAAAAACTTTCGGTAGAGTTTCCAAAACAAAGCCTCCCTACTGAAGACCAAAAAAATACAGACTCTACTTTACCAACAAAAGAAGAGTCTTCGCTTAACTTACACCTCCCACCCTCTTCAGATCACACTTTATTTTCTTAGTGCCTTCTATAAATAGATGAAACTAACAAAATGCTTTCTCTATTTTTTCATTGTCTTATTTTTAATTTTATGTGTCTATGGCTTTTTAATTGGACATTTTTCTTTTAAAGCTTCAAAGCTTGATGTCTCTCAGTCCAACTTATCTTTTCTTCATTCACCTGTCATTTCTGGGAATTCCTTTTACACTTACCCTGGGGTTCTATGCGTCCACTCTTCTTTAAACCATGGAAGCGCTTCTCAAGAAAAAATCTTAAACATTGCAAATGAGGAATCCTTATCCTTTGTTGGTTTTTTAGAAAATTTACAGAACTCAGTGCATACAAGAAATAGGAAAGTATTTCGTTTTTCTCATTCAGACCTTAGACAAGATTTAGTTGTTGATATTAATTTAAGAAAAGTATGGAAGCTTGCCTGGAATGAAAGACGCTCTAGCTTTATTTCATCTCTATTTTTTTACCCGTTTAATAGAAATTTAGCTTTCTTAAATCTTTATACTCAAGATACAAAAACTTTAGAGTCCTGGAAAAATACTCCATCTAAAATAAATTACCTCTGCTCTGATGCTAGATCAAAATTTAAAGTGTTTAAAGATTTCCATATTAAATTCCCCTCTTACTCTCAAGTATTTATGTTGGCAAAAAATCATATTGTCTTAAGAAAGCCTCTTTCAGGTCATAAAGATCAAGATAAAAAAATTCTTCTTTCTGCATTAAATAAAGGGCAATTTTTTTACTCATTAGATCTTTTAGGTGTACCTAAAGGTTTTTCTTTTTTTGCAAACCACATTAATTCTCAGTCAAAAACTCTTATGGGCAACATGATAAGCCAAGAGTCTTTAAAACCCATTGAACTTACAGTCACAACTCCTCTAGAAACAACAAGACCACTTAAAATACAAATTTTTCGCAATGGCTTTCTTGTAAAAGAAACTCTGAATCAAAAAAGTATAAAATTTAAAACCTCTGAAGCAGGTTATTATAAAACCCTTATTTCTACTAAGCCAAGCTGGCCATGGCCCTTTAAACAAAAATGGGTTCCATGGGTTTTTTCTAATGCTATAGAAATTAATTAGCACTCTAAAACAAGGCAAATTGCTTTGGTTGTTTTATAATTTCTGGAAATTCATATGGTTTTCTAGGAGTTAACCCTGCGATATAATCCCAACTCAGATCTGAAGATTGGTTCAATTGCTTTAAAATTTTTAAAAAGACTCTTCCACAATAAGTAGCATCTTCATGAGCTCTATGCAGAGTCCCTAGCGGGATATTTAAATGCTGGGCAACAGTACTAAGCTTATAATTTAATAAACCAGGAAATGCGACTTTCCCAAGTGCATAGGTATCGTAGACTTTTCCTTTTGGACCAGAAATTTCATATTTTTTATAATCGCTTAGCAAAAACTGATAATCAAAAGCAGAGTTATGAGCAACCAAAGGAAGGTCACCACAAAACTGTGCAAATGGAGCAAGCAAGGTTTCGACAAGTGGCATCCCACTTACCATTTCATTTGTAATCTTATTAACCTTTGTGGCTTCTTCAGGAATAGAACGACAAGGGTCAACTAAGGTTGAGTAAATTTCATCAACCTTACCACCTACAAATTTTACAGCTCCAATCTCAACAATACTGTCTATTCCTGCCACAGTTCCTGTCGTCTCTAAATCAAAAGCTATAAAATTCATTCGTCTACTCTCCTATAAGCTAATAGAGTCTTGCTTAAAAGGCTTAGAGTCAACTTTTAGCTTTATGGTTTAAGGGCATTCTTCTTCCACGTCCAAATGCATGTTGAGATACTTTAAGTATGGGCGGAGATTGCCATCTTTTAAATTCTGTTTGATAGAGTTTTGTTAAAACCCATTTTTCAATTTCAGTATTTGCTGCTTGTCTTTTAATAATAATTTTCTGAATTGCTGCATCTAACTCTTCATAGGATGGCAAAGAATCTTCATCTTTTTGACCCTCACGCAGTTCTGCACTTGGTGGCCTTTTAATAACCTCAGAAGTTAGACCCTGTTTTTCTTGCATTAAAAATTTTGACAATGCAAAAACCTGAGTCTTTAGTAAATCTCCGATGGGGTTGTAAGCCGAACATAGATCTCCATACAAAGTTGCATAACCAACAGCTAATTCTGATTTATTTGAAGTCCCAATTAAAAGTGATTTATTGCTATTGGAATAGGCCATTAGAATATTGGCTCTTATGCGTGCCTGAATATTTTCATGTGTTAATCCAAAAGCCTTAGGTATAATATCTGTCGATACTTCTCCAATATAAAATTCAAAAATAGCCTGAATGCTTTGCTCAATGTATTTAAATTCAAGGTTATTTTTTAAGTCTTTAACTATTTTATCACTTAAGTCTGAAGAAAACTTAGAAGGCATATACAAGCAAGTGACATTTTCTTTACCAAAAGTATCAACACATAACTGGGCAACCAAAGCAGAATCAAGCCCCCCACTGAGTCCTAAATGAACTTTTTGAAAACCAGCCAAATGAACATAGCTTTTGAGCCCAAACTTTAATGCCTCATATAATTGTTCTTCAGTATCAGGCTTTATGTGGACTTCAGGTAAGTCTATTTTTGATAAGTTTTGTTTTTTCTCTTTGTCCAATAGATCTAACTCAAAGCACTTAAACTCTTCCTTGAATAAATCTCCTATCCAAACTGGCTTGCCTTCTTTATTTGTCACCACAGATGAGCCGTCAAAAACCGTTTCGTCTTGCCCTGCAATTTGATTCACATAAACCATGGGCGCTTCAAAATGCTGAGATGTTTCGCTAATGACTCTTAACCTTGTTTTCTGTTTATTAAACCAGTACGGAGAGGCACTTAAATTGACAATAAGATCTACGGAATCTTTTTGATGCTTCAGAGGGTTTTCAGGATAGTAGGATTGGCCCTTTAAATTTTCCCAGGCCCAAATATCTTCACAAATCGTCACAAGAATAGTGTGACCTTTCCATATGAGTGTTTGAGGATAATTTAGAGGGTTTGGTTCTATATGCCTGGCCTCATCAAAAATATCATATGTTGGAAGTAAGGTCTTATGAAAAACAGTTTCAAAGTTTGATCCATTCCAAAAAAATGCTGAGTTATAAAAGGGCTTACCTTTTAAACTTGGGTTTAAACTTAAGCCCCCAATAAAAATGCCAATACCTGGGTTCAAATTTTCTTTTAAGTAATATTCTAACTCTTTTAAAACATTCAGTTGATCAAGAATAATGGATTTTCTTTCTAAAAGATCCGCTGGATAGTAACCCATCAAAGTACATTCAGGAAAAACTATAATATCTGGGTTTTCAGCTTTTATTTTTTCAATAGAATCTATAACTTTTTGTTTGTTGGCATCAAAATCACCTAAACTTAGCTCTACCTGACAAACACCGATTTTAAGGCTTTTTTCAATTAACTGATTTTCTTGATTCATTTTGCTAGTCTAATCAGAACTAGTCCGCATTCCAACCCTTTCTTATTGAGATGGCTTGCATTGTTAGGAAAATCACAAAACCTAGAATCATAAGCAACATTAGAATTCTCTTAATCCACTTTAGGGGGTTAAATTTGAGATCACCTATCTCTGGGCCTGTTTTATCTGATGTTTCTGTTTTAATTTCAAAACTTTGTGCTTTTTCATTGTTTTGATTTTCGATTTTAATCGTTTTTGAAGTAAATCTTTGATTTTGCTCTTTATCTATTTCCTGGACGCCAACAATGGAGCGGACCCCTTCACCACTGGTATTCCCAAAAGAGCCTCCAGATGATGATCTTGAGTTTCCATTCCTAAAGCCTTCATCATCATTCTTTGAATTAGACCCTGAACTAGCCGTTTCAGCTGAGTCTCCTCCACCTGACTTATTAAACTCGGCAAGTTCTCCTCTTCCGGCAGCAGACGATCCTCCAGATCCACCCGAGCCTTCTGTTGCACCACCACCAGAGCCTACTCGCGACCTACCACTTGTTGATGGACTTCCACTTCTGGATCGAGGGGATGATGATGAGGCTCCTCCGCTAGAAGACCCTCCGCCAGTAGCTCCTCCCGAATTTCCAATATTAATGGGTCTTCCTGTTACTAAAGTAAAAGCCTGGTACTGACTATCGCATCTACCAGAAGGGGTCAGACCCCAGGGAAGCTCCCCTCTTTGTACAAGACAGACAACATAATCACCTAAATAATTATCAAACCACTGCTTAAAAGAATCATTTAATTGGTAGTTTAAACCCCACACAAGAATCAAACTCACAACGGCAAGGAGAATGAACTCTACACTAGCTTGCCCTTTAGGAAAGCGAGAAATAGGACCAGCCGCTTGTACTTTGGGAATGCCAGAAACAAAACCAGGCACACGGCCTTTTGTTGATTCTAGATTTAAGTCTTGTTCGATACCTAAATCACAAGCACTTAAAAGCCGATAGTTTTTTGTGAAGTACTTTTTAGGATCCTTTTTCATATTTATTAGCTTAACTCATGCTTGTGTAAGCCACGCTTCTAACAGTTTGAATCACGCCCAAAGTCTTTATAATTCCAGACAATACTCCAAAGTTATAAAAAAACTCCAACCCTATTTTAAGCGGTTAGACTATCAACATTTACTTTTGCTTTCATTTGCATATGAAAAAAAAGGCCTCTACTTAGATCAAATCAATTGCTTAAAAAAAGCTCTTAAACTTAACAAACAAGCTGCCTTTTCACTTCAAGTTAAACTTGTAGAGGTTTACTTAAATTTAGCTGAAAATGGTTTGCCAATATATTCTCAAATAAATAAAAGCCTTGGCTTAAGCGCAGAAAGTCGCTCCTATGATTACTCTGGACTCTATACTCTTGAAGCTCAAAAATATATTTACAATTTACATACAACCTATCCTAAACATCAAAAAGTATGGGAGCTCAAAATTAAGAGCCTTCTTTTAGATGGAAACACAACAGATATTGTTTCAAGCATCCAAGAATCAAAAAAACACAATCCACATTTATCAAAAGATCTTAATAGACATCTCTGTGTGTGGTCTTCTAAAACAGGCTATACAAAATTTATTTATGAAAGCTGCCAGCGAGCTCTTCATGAAAACAAAAGAGATGAAAAACTTTATTTAGGATATTGGGATTGGTTAAACAGTCAAAATGATACATTGAAGAGAAAAAATTTTTTAAACAAAGCTCTCATAATTTTTCCAAAATCTACAAAATGGCTTGATATCGCATATCATTCTACGAACTTAAATTATACAGAACTTCAAAAAAAGAAATGGCTAGAGCGTTGGATCTCTCTAGATCCTAACTATACAAGTTATTACAAAAAAGCTCTCTATTTATTTAAAAGCAAGGACTACAAAAAGGCCCTTACTTATTTTGAGAAAGCTTGCCACAAAATCAAAAGACCGCCTCAAGAGTTTTTACATGATTTTCAAAAAAGCATGAACGACTTAAGGCTAAAACAAAACTCTATATCTAAAAATTATTATAAATCTTGGAATGAATGCAAAGTTCTAAAGTCAGATATCACCTACAAAGACCGACTCGCTCAAGAGGAGACTTCTCTTTAACTTCTCTTCAAATGCTCTTTTAGAGTTTTTCTAGATAACTGCTTTCACCTTTAAAAAAAGGGACAAGGGGACTCTCAGCATTCAGATGAACAAAGAACTCTTTATACTGTTCTAAAATTTTATTTTCTATAGACAATATCCCATTTATACCACCATGACAAAATTGGACTTCAAGTAGGGAAGATTTTTCTTGTTTCAAATAAACCTGAAGATGACTGACCCCATCAGTTAAGCTCTCAAATGAAAAGGCATAGGTATTCTTATAAAACAGCTCTTTTTTTAAGGCATACAACTTATCTATAAAATTATCGGCTGAATCAAAAAATTGACAGATACTATTATCAACATCTGTTTTCAATTTAAAGTTTTGCTGGAATTCTAAAAAAGCATACATGCCACCTAAAGTGGTTTGAGAGCAGTCTAAAATCCGAATTATCTGATCTTTATTATTCAAACAAAAATCATTCAGTAACTGAATACCTGTAGCGTAGGTTTTATTTTCTAAAATGATTAAATTCATAGCGGCTCCAAAATTAACGACAAGACAAAAGTTTAAAGCTTATATCTTGCTTATTAAACACTTTTATATTCATCATCCATAAATCCTTTTGCTAAAAGAGGCAATATCTAAAGCCCTGATCGCAACACTTTACTCACAGTCTGCTGAGCCTTTTATATTAATAATCCCATTTTGATAATATTATCTGACTTAAATTGTTTTTGTTTTACTATTAAGCCGATAGATTTTCATAGGTTAAATCTTAATTATGAAATCTATCTTGATATATGTACAAAAAGCAGGAGTTATTTATGAAAAATATTAAAAATTGGGCAAAAAAAGAGTTTAAAAGATTTTGCCAAGAAGAATCTGCTCAGGGCATGACAGAGTACATCTTGTTAGCCGTTGTTGTGATTGGTGCACTTATTGCCTTTAAACAACCCATTCAAGATGCATTAAGCGGAAAAACCTCTGATGTAACAAGTGAAATTGGTAACTTCGGTTTCTAAGAATTGACTCTTGAATACGTCCTCCTCTTACTATCAACAGTACTACTCGCCGTGAGCCTCTTTGGACAAGGAAGAGGCCCTATTGATAGTTTTGCAAAAGCTGGACCTGCACTTGGTGCTAAGCTAGAATATGTCCTAGAAACAGGCTCTGACTTTGAAATGCTTTGGTCAGAACCCAACTAAAGTCTTTTTAAATTTCTATCAAATTTTTCTACTGACCATCTTATAATCTAAAACTCCCCTGGTCCTTAGGCTCTTCTGGCCTGGTTTTTTTACACACACTGATTCAAAATAAAGAGATGATAACGGGCTTCTTTTTAACACTTATTATTTTTGTTCTCTTTTTTTCAGGCGTTGCTGAGGATTTTATTTCAAAAAAAATTTCTAATTGGACCAACTTGATTCGACTTGGAGTAAGCCTTCTTATTGTCCTTTTGATTCTTGGTTTTGATCACTGGACCCTGCGACTGACAAGCATCCCTCTTGTTCTAGGCCTTATGCTTCCACTCTTTTTAATCAGGGCTATTGGAGCTGGTGATGTCAAACTTATGGCAGCCCTTGCTGTTTTTTGGGATTGGAAGCAAGTTGTTTTTATTCTACTTTTTAGCCTTATCTGGGGCGCCCTGTTTGGAGTTATTTCAAGTCTACTAAAAGACAGGGGCAAGACTCTTTTAAAAAATATCTATCTTATTGCTCACAAACACCTCTACTTTACAGCTCACTATATGCCATTTAGTTTTGCACTCTTTTTAGGTTGGGTGACTGTTCTTATCTTTGGAGTGGATTTTCCATGGCTATAAGAACATCAACATCACATACAAAAAATAATGCTGGCCAAGGTATGGTAGAAGCCATTTTAATAGCTGTTCTGGTCTTAGGGGTTGCTAAGCTTGTCGTAGGTACTATTAAGGGCGAAGAGTATTTAGCTAAAATAACCAACGGTCCCTGGAATAGCATTCGTGGTGTTATAGAATACGGTCGATATAAAAAGTATACATCTGCTGATGCAGATACAGATCACCCTCATCTATGGGCTACGGGTAAAGTTCCTTAAATGAGGCTTTTAAAAAAACAAAATCGAACTCTTCAAGATCATTCAGGTTTTTTAACGCTTGATTTTATACTAGTAGCTCTTGTCATATTTTCACTTTTTTTGGTTTATATGAATCTTCTTTTTAGCTTTTCGAGTACTTTTCTTTTTCAATATGCCAGTTATTCATCAGCCAGAAGCTATATGGCTGGTGATATTTCTGAAGTCGAGCAGGAGTCAAATGCTGATATAAAGTTTCAAAACCTTTTAAATCAAAATTTTTTTAGTCTTTTGGATAAAAACAAATGGATCGTGGTTTCTGACTTTAGAATGGGCTATGACAGTACTAAATCTCAACGTTCAAATCCGGGTGCCTACAAACCTTTTCAAGGTGTCCAGATATCACTTATTTATAAAATGCTGTCCTTTGAACTTCCCATTGCTGGCTCTACTTCGTTTTCTGGCTCTCCTGATGCCTTTCAAGCAACGGTTAGCTCTTTTTTAAGAAGAGAGCCTTCACAAGAAGATTGTGTCGAGTTTAATAAAAAAAGACCTGATAAAATTTATCAAGTTTTAGGCGTAAGTGGACAAGTCGCGGCCCCCGTTTTTTTTGCAGGTGAAAATGGCTGCTAAACATAACGCCACTTTATTAAAAAACAATTTTCAAAATTCTGGGTTTGCTTCCATTGAAATGATTCCCATTTTAATTGTTGTTGTGGGTCTTTTAAGTTTTAGCTTTGGTTTTTTCAGTGTCATTCAAAGAGCCACGCTTTCGAGTATTTCAAGTTTAAATTCATCTATCTCTACGATGACAAATAGAGCTAATGTAACGCACTTTAACAGTAACCCAGCTAATAATGTAGAGGACCTCTATCCTCTACGATATAGACTTGTTTATATTAGAAAATCCGGTGCCTCAGTGCTTGGGCCTCAAAAGGATTCACCCGACATTAGTCTTATTCGTGAACCTTCCAGCCAAGGCTTTTCAAACCCTAGCCTTAATACCAGTGCCGACTTTCATAACCAGGAATTGGAAGCTCATGATCACTTAAATGATCAAACAAGAGGCATAAAAGGGGTGAATCCTGTTTGGATTAAAACTGCCCTTGGGATATGCCTAAGAGCTGATTGCGGCCTCTAATACATTTATACATGCAAGAAATCTAGACTTATTTGAAATAGCTTTTTTACCGATAACTTCATTGAAATCCTTTTATTTAAAGGAATTAACTTTAGCTTTTATTGAGGTTTATCAATGGACAACACTTCATCCCGCAACTTATGGATCTCTTTAGGTTTAGGACTCTTAAGTGTTTTATTACTCTTTAGTTACACTCAGGAAAAAAACCAAGAACTAACTAAAAAGTTTGGCGCAACTGATGTTGTTGTCGTAGCTAAAGTAGACATACTTGAACTCCAAACTATAGACGAGACCATGATCGAGGTTGTGGAAAAACCTGTGGATTACATTGAACCAGGAGCCATGAAGCGACCTCAAGAACTTGTTGGACAGGTTGCCACAGTTCCCATTAAAAAAAATGAACAGATCCTAAGTACTAAAATTTTACCACCTGGACCTTTTACTGGCTTATCCTTACAAATTTCACCAGGTAAGCGTGCTCTAACACTTCCTATTGATGCCATGAGAGGCGTTGCTAAGCTAATCAAGCCAGGTGATCGCGTTGATTTAATCATCGCAGTCGATCACGGACGTGGACAAAACCAAAAACGTGAAGTCCGAACTCTTATGGAAAATGTTGTTGTACTTGCTACGGGTTTAAGAATTGCCAATGAACTTCCCCTTCTTTATGAAAAAGACCCTCGTGGTGAAAAGCTCACAGCCTATAACCTAACTAAAGATACCAGCTTTAATTCTATTACAATTGAAGCAAACCCTCTTGAGGCTCAAAAGCTTGTTTATGTTCTGGCTACAGACCCTAGTAAACTTTTTATGACCCTACGACACCCTACTGACAGCTCTCCGACACAGGCTGGTACCATTGGTATTCAAAATATCTTGAGTTCTCAAAACCCAGCAGCAAGAACCACAAGCTCTGTGCGAGCGCCCTCATCACAAAGAACTACCTCAAGCTTTAATCGCCCAGCAGCAGGGTCAAATTTTAATTCATTAGGTGCAAGTAAACCTCAAAGTCTTAAACCATCAAAAAGTCTACCACGAAAAAGATCCTCAAATAGAACAGGAAGATTTAAATCGCTGTGAATTTTTTATACCGTCTCTTTTTTATTTTACTGATAAGTCTGGGAACTTCCTTTTTCAGCTCTGCTTTGAACTCCAACACCGGAGATCTTACAAAGTATGAAAACCTCTATCTTGTTCAAGGTGTTTATAGTGATCAAAAAATTGAGGGCCTCCCTACTAACTTTAAACTCGCTAATAGAAGATTTACTAAGATTGTGAGTCTTAGCTATGATTCTAAAGATAAAATTATGAGATTTAAGCCTTTAAAAAAAGGCAATGCAACTATCACTTTTTTAGATCCTAAAACAGATAATGTGATTAAACAGTTTAATATTTATGTAGCTAAAAGTGAGCTTCAAAGAAAAGCTCATGAAGTTGAAGACCTTCTCAAAACAGTTGAAGGCGTAAACATTAAAGTTATTAACGATAAAATCGTTGTGGATGGACTTATTGTTTTGCCTTCAGACATGAACCGAATTGCATCTGTTATCAAACAGTATCCAGATTCTGTTTCCTTAGTTCGCTTAAGTCCTCTTGCCTATCAAAAAATCTCTAGAAGAATAGAACAAGAAATTAACAATCCAGATGTTTATGTTAAATCTATCAATGGTTGGTTTATCATCGAGGGCCAAGTTGCTACTCCAGAAGAGAAAACAAAAACTATTGAGTTAGCATCTGCATTTATACCAGATCAGGTTGTTCAGTTTGCTGAGTCTGGACCCGATGGTGCACGATTAAACGTTAGAAAAAGAAAAACGGTTCCTATTATTGATAATTTAAAAATTAAAATACCTCCTCCTGGCCCCCCTCCTCCTGAACCAAAGTTATTTCAAATTACGGTCCATTACGTCGAACTTCAAAAAGATTTCAGCAAAGGTTTTCGCTTCCAGTGGACTCCAACTATGCTAACAAATACTGAAGTTAGCGCAGGTATAGGTGGAGCTATCACTCAGCCTATAGCTGCTATTCAAGCAACCATCTCTAATCTCATCCCTCGTTTGGATTGGGCCAAGGAACATGGCTATGCCAGAGTTTTACAAAGTGGAAGTTTATTAGTTAAAGAAAATGTTATCGGAAAGTTAAACAGTAAAGAAAGCATACCTTATCAATCCTTTTCTGAAGGACAATTTGGCTCTACCAAAACAGAGTACTTAGATGTGAGCTTTGATTTGACTGTTCAACCTAAACTTAAAAACCCACGTTCTGACCAAATTGATTTAAATCTTGGTTTTGTTCTTGAGCAATCCTCTGGAAGCTCTGCAGGTCCTAGTAAAACTGGTAACTCTATTTCTACAGAAGTTACAGTTAGATCTGGTCACAGTGCAGCCGTTGGTGGAATTATTAAGTCTGCTCACTCAAAGGGATTTAACCGTTTACCTACAAGTGTTCCCGCTAATCCACTTTTTAAATTATTTACATCTAAAAATTTCTCAAGTGGACACAGCGAATTTGTTGTTTTTGTCACACCTCAAGTCAGACATTCGGCAAGTGATAATGTAGATAAAATTAAAAAGAAACTTAGGCTAAAGAGATAATGGCAACTCCTAACTCAAGCTCCATTATTACGATCATTGGCGGAAAAGGCGGCTTGGGGAAAAGCGTCTTTGCCTCTAATCTAGCATGTGCCATTCAAACTCAACTTAAAGCTAAAACGTGCCTCATAGATTCTGATCCCAATAGCTGTGGCGATCTTAATATTTTGCTCAATTTAAAACCAACAAAAACGTTTTCAGACCTGACAAGTTTTTCAGGAAATGTTTCGCAATCTGTTTTAAACTCTCATCTCACAAAGCACTCTTCAGGTTTAAGTCTCTTAGCTTCTGTTGTTGACCCAACACAGTCTCCCGAGCCTGAATCATCAAATATTGGCTTTGCTCTTAATACTATTGCTCAATCACATCCCTTTATCATTGTTGATCAAGGCCATGAGTGGTCTCCAAGTCTAGAAGCTATGCTTCATAAGACACATTTACTTATTTTTGTTTTAACTCCAGATCTTTTAACTTTAAATCATTCAAAAAAACTTTTAAATAAAGTACTTGCCTCAGGAGTGCCTAAAGAGATCATTTACTCTGTTGTTAACCAAGCAACGCCAAACGGTATTAAGGCATCGGTATTAAGCTCAACCATGAAACTGCCTCTCTTAGGTCAAATCCCTGAAGATAATGCAACTGTTCAAAGCTCTATTCAAAAGGGAATGCCTTTTGTTCTGACTAGCCGATCACCTGTTGCTGCAGGGTTTACTAGTATTTTAAGACAGCTCCAAGGCGGACTCTTAGCTAAATTAAAAGCATTTGAAAACAAGAAACCTGCAAATCATTTAAAGGTCTTAAATTCTTCAAATTCATCTCATGATAGCAACAATAACAAATTAAAACTTATGATCCACGAAGCTCTTATAAAAGAAATGGATCTTAAAAAAGATTTACACAACACCAAAGAAGATCCCAAAAAAGAGACAGAGCTTAGAGAAAAAACAAAAAAAATGATCTCTCAACTTATTACAAGAATGGCTCCTCAATTAGCCAGAGAGCAAAGGTCTACTATTTTAGAAGAAGTTCTTGCAGAGGCTCTTGACCTTGGAGCATTAGAAAAACTCTTAAGTGATGATGCCGTTACAGAGATTATGGTAAATGGTTGCGATAGAATCTTTGTAGAAAAAAATGGAAAAGTGGTTTTAAGCCCCTTAACATTTACATCCAATCAACAACTTCGTAACATCATTGAACGTATTGTGACTCCTCTTGGTCGACGTATTGATGAAAAAACACCTTATGTGGATGCGAGACTCAAAGATGGGAGTCGAGTTAACGCCGTCATTGAGCCTCTTTCTATAGATGGTCCAGCATTAACGATTCGTAAATTTGCAAAAGAAACCATTACGCCACAACACTATTTAAACTGGGGATCCATGACTCAACCCATGGTTCACTTCTTAAAACTTTGCGTGGAACAGGGCCTTAACGTTGTGATCTCTGGTGGTACCGGATCTGGTAAAACAACTTTACTTAATGTTCTTTCAAGCTTTATCCCCTCAAACGAAAGAATCGTAACTGTGGAAGATGCAGCTGAATTGCAACTCTCACAGGAGCATGTTGTTCGACTCGAGACTCGTCCTGCCAACATGGAAGGCACTGGTGCTATTGAAATTAGAGATTTGGTCCGAAACTCATTACGTATGAGACCTGATAGAATCATCGTTGGGGAGTGTCGTGATGGAGCTGCTCTTGATATGCTTCAAGCCATGAACACAGGGCATGATGGGTCCATGACCACTGTTCATGCCAACAGCCCAAGAGAAGGTGTCTCAAGACTTATGACTTTATGTATGATGGCAGGAATGGACTTACCTTCGCAAGCCATACGTGAACAAATTGCTGGAGCAGTTAACCTTTTTGTACAAATCGGTAGATTAAGCGATGGAAGCCGTAAGGTTAAGAGCATTACAGAAGTTGTTGGCATGCAGGGTGAAACTATCACATTGCAGGAAGTTTATAGGTTTAAAGAAGAGGGCTTTGATAAAAATAGAAAGATAGTGGGTCAATTTCAAGCAACAGGTCTTATTCCAACTTTTATTGAAAAATTTGAAAGAAAAGGTCTCAAAATACCACGTACATTATTTTCAAATGATCCCAGCACACAAAAAGCTGGCGTACAAAAAGCTGGCCTTAAAAAAACGAGCACACAAAAAGCTCAAGTTAAGTCTTTTAAGCCAAAATCTCTCACTAAAAAAGCAGTTGGAGGGTCTGACGAATGAACTTCTTACAAGAACTAATAGGTAAAGAGTGGTTTTTTATTCCAATCTTTGGGTTACTAGTTTTCTTATGTTTATTTTTTGTTCTCCAACCTCTCATTGATTTTATAACAAGAAATCATTCTAAGGCTTTTGAAAAGACATCCTTTAACTTAGATCTCATATTTGTAGATGTAGAGCCCAAACAACTTAACGGTCTTATTATTTTCTCAAGCTTTGGACTAGGTATCTTGTTTTTTCTACTAGCTTGGCCAAATTTTATAGCCTCTCTTATCCTCTTTGCAGTTATAACTCCCCTTGGCTGGCTTCTGCCCCCCTTGGTCACTAAATTTTTATGGGAAAAACGCTCTACAGAAATCACCAATCAAATGGTCGATGGGATGACTATTATGGCCAATGGAATTAAAGCAGGACTCTCCATAACACAATGCATGGAAAGAGTTTTAGAACATTTAAGCGGCCCATTATCTCAAGAGTTTAAAATTGCCTTAAACAAGGTCAGATTAGGACGAACAGTTGAGGATGCATTATCTGAAATGGCAGAACGTGTCCCTAAACAAGATGTGCAAATGCTTGTGACTTCTATCAATATTTTAAAAGAGACTGGTGGTAATCTTGGTGAAACTTTTGAAACCATCAATTTTGTTGTTAGAGAGCGACAAAAGTTGGAGAAAAAAATTCAAGCCATGACAGCAACGGGTACTTTCCAGGGCCTTATTTTATCAAGTGTCCCCTTTTTACTCCTAGCTTTTTTTAGTTTTGCAGACCCGACTTATGTTAAGCCCTTATACAATACAATGCCTGGACTTTTGTCCCTAGGAGGGGTCGTGTTCTTGGTCTGTCTAGGTGGCCTAATGATCAAGAAAATTGTTAGCATAAAGGTCTAAGGTTTTTTAGATAAACTCTGAGAAGCCTTTGTCAGCTTTATCCTGGGGTTTATATGTTAAAAAAATTGTTCCGCTTATCTTCTCTTTTATTTTTCCTGTTATTTTTAAGTGTCACTAGTTTTGCACTCATCGATATGAGAAATGCAAACTACACACAGTCTTGGACAGATCTCGATTATGTAGGGACTGGATTTAGAATGCGCCTTGAAAGAACATATAACAGTCGTTCTCAATTTAAAGGCCTATTTGGTTATGGCTGGTGTACAGATTTTGAAACTAAATTATTTTCAGATCCAAACGGTGATATAAGAATTAAAAACTGTGGAGCAGGTAAAACTGTTTTATTTAGAAAAAGAAATAAGCTTCTATCTAACAGACAGGATATGATTGGACAGGTTCTTTCTAAATACCAAAAAACCTACCCTAGTACATCTACTCGAGAACTCAAAAAACTAAAGTCTAAACTCACAAAATCTGATCACTTGCTATCTACTATGATAGAAAACCTACAAATGACATCTGCAGCATCAGATGGAACCTATATTGCTGTTGGTCAAATTGGTGAAACTCTTACAAAAACTTCAACTGGATTTAAAAGAAAACTTTCAGATGGAAGCTATCAGAGCTTTGATGCTAAAGGCTTTATTAAAGGAATGTATGATCGCAATAAAAACTATATTAAAATTCAGTCTTTAAACG
The DNA here is from genome assembly GCA_937958795.1 of uncultured Bdellovibrionales bacterium. Taxonomy (GTDB): domain Bacteria; phylum Bdellovibrionota; class Bdellovibrionia; order Bdellovibrionales; family UBA1609; genus CALGNA01. The sequence goes on from CALGNA010000066.1 coordinate 17,966, forward strand.
GAAAAATTACGAGTGTTTTAGATAACTCAGGTAAAAAATTATTATTTAAATACGATGCAAACTCAGGGCTTGTTTCAAGTGTAAAAGGCTACGACGGAAAAACCATTTACTACAAATATAGTGGTGATGATCTCGTTTCTATTAAAAACACTTTAGGCACTTATCAAATCTCTTATAAACTCCATAATATCACTCAAATTGTTTTCCCCAATAAGAAAACAGAAATCTTAAACTATGATTTTGATAAAGACTGGGTCACTTCTTTTAAACATCAAGATGGGTGTAAAGAAACTTATAAATATCAAGCTGATCCAAAAAGTCCAAGAGATCACTATTGGTCAGAAGTTAAAAAACAATGTAAAGGAAAGATTGTAAATCAAAGTCGATACGAATTTTGGTATAAACTCAAAAGAAAATCTACTGACAAATATCTAGCTCGCGTTTTATCTGAAGTAAATGGATATGTTAAAGACATTTCTTATCACGATATTTTTGGTACCCCGACTCGTATTACAGATGGTCCTACAAAAACCTACTTTACCTATTTTGATTCTGGCCTGTTAAAGTCTAAAACAGTGGATAAAATTCGATTTAGTTACGACTACAATACAAGCTGCCAAAAGGTATCTCAGGTTTCGGTTGAAAACCTTAACAGAGCACCGTCAGCTAAAAGCCAAATCATTAATAAAGCAAAGTCTCAGTTTAAGTATTCTTCTCAAACCTGTGATCTTGTTCAAGCAAGCACGTCAGATGGCAAAGCTTTTATCTTTGAATACGATAAATCAGGCAGGATTAGACAAATTAAAGATAGGGCTCGTAATGTTCTCGCTTTAAAGTATATAAAAGACTCTTCTCAACCAGCAAGAGTCTATAGAAAAGGTATTGGGCAGATAAATATTGAGTATGATAAAAGTGGTAATGTTAAAAACGTCTTTAGCCCACAAGGTGGGCAGGCTGCCCTCCAAGTAGCCTCTACTTTTAATCAAGCCCTTGAAGTCATAGCACCAGCAACTAAAAACCTAGGAAGTATCTAATGAAAAAAAACTTAACTCTACTTTTACTTATTTTCTCTACGCTTATTTTTTCTCATATTGCTTTTGGAGAAACATCTAGTACCGCTACTGATGTTTCTGAAGCTGGTTTAGCTGGCGATTGCAACCCTAATGCAAGCTCTGTAGGTATGTTTGATGATACAACACCTAATGTAACATTAAACAGTACTACCTCTCCTACTGGAGACGGAGCCACAGAAGGCAGCGGTGACTCTTCTATGCCATCGGGGCTTCCAACAGGACGTCCTCAAGGAAGATAATCTTATTTTTCATATCTATTGAATTTCGTAAAGGCGGCTTTTTAAGCTGCCTTTTTTTGGTTTACTTACTTTTTTCTATGAGACTTGTTAGTCTTTTTACCAAAGCTTCTCTTTGAAAGGGCTTCTGTAAAAAATCATTAAATCCCGAGCTTAAGGCTTGGCTGACCACATACTCTGTATGATTTGTTGAGCAGGCCAATACTGGGCTTGTAAACTCTAACTCTCTCAATTTTATAATAGCATCTAGTCCACTCATGACAGGCATGACTATATCTAGAATAACTAAATCAGGCTTAAGTTCCATACATTTTTCAACAGCTTCCTGACCGTTTTCAGCCTCAGCAACCACTTCAAAAGAAGTGCCTACACTTAAAAAATTAAGAATAATCTCACGAATAAAGGGGGCGTCGTCTGCGACTAGAACTGAGTATTTAGAATCAACAGGTTTGTTCATAGTCTAATCGTCTCATAAATAATTTTTTTATATAATCAAAACTTACATATAATAAAAAAAAACCCGACACTAAGTCGGGTTTTTAACAAAACTAGTTTAAGTTTTAAACTTAAAATGTTTCTTACATCATTGGCATTCCGCCTGGTCCACCACCGTGTCCATGTCCACCCATTGCTGGCTCATCTTTTTTTGGAGCATCAGCAATCATAGTCTCTGTTGTTAGCATAAGTGACGCAACAGAAGCTGCGTTCTCAAGAGCACAACGAACAACCTTAACAGGGTCAATAACACCAGCTTCTAAAAGATCTTCATACTTTTCTGTATAAGCATTAAATCCCCAAGTTGCTGATTTATTAGACAGAACTCTATCTAATACAATAGCTCCATCAAGACCTGCATTTGTTGCTATTTGTCTAATTGGAGACTGACAAGCCTTCCAAATAATTTGAGCACCAAATTTTTCTTCTTCTGTGAAAGTCATGTTCTCTATAGTTTTACCAGCTCTAACTAAAGCTGTTCCACCACCAGCAACAATACCTTCTTCAACTGCTGCACGAGTTGCATTTAAAGCATCTTCTACACGAGCCTTCTTTTCTTTCATCTCGATTTCAGAAGGAGCTCCAACATGAATAACCGCAACACCACCAGATAGTTTGGCTAAACGTTCTTTTAGTTTTTCACGATCGTAATCACTTGTTGTTTCTTCAACCTGAGTTTTGATTTGCTTGATACGAGCTTGAATTGTAGCTTTCTCTCCCGCTCCATCAACAACAGTCGTATTTTCTTTATCAATAACAATACGTTTTGCTGTTCCTAAATCTTCCACTGTCGCTTGCTCTAGTTTACGACCTGTATCTTCAGAAATAACACTAGCACCTGTTAATGCAGCAATATCTTCAAGCATAGCTTTTCTTCTATCACCAAAACCAGGAGCTTTAACTGCTGCTACCTGCAAAGAACCACGAAGTTTGTTTACAACTAAGGTTGCAAGAGCTTCGCCTTCAACATCTTCAGCAATAATAACTAATGGACGCCCTTGTTTAGCAACAGCTTCTAAAACTGTTAATAAATCGTTCATAGCTGTAATTTTTTTATCATAAATTAAGATAAATGGATTTTCTAACTCAGCTTCCATTCTTTCAGGATTTGTAATGAAATATGGAGATAGGTAACCTCTATCAAACTGCATTCCTTCCACAACTTCTAGTTCAGTTGCAGCCGTTTTGCTTTCTTCAATCGTAATAACGCCTTCACGTCCTACTTTTTCCATAGCTTGCGAAATCATGTCACCAATTTCTTGATCGTTATTTGCAGAGATAGCTCCAACTTGAGCGATTTCTTTTTGACCTTTTACTGGCTTAGAAATCTTTTTAAGCTCAGCCTTTACAGCTTCAACAGCTTTATCGATTCCCTTTTTAATCATAGTCGGGTTATGCCCTGCTGCTACTATCTTCACACCTTCAGTGAAAATAGATTGTGCTAATACAGTTGCAGAAGTCGTTCCGTCACCAGCATCATCATTAGTTTTGCTTGCAACTTCTTTAACCATCTGTGCGCCCATATTCTCAAACTTATTTTCAAGCTCGATTTCTTTAGCAACTGTCACACCATCTTTTGTGATCAAAGGAGCACCAAAAGATTTTTCAATAACAACATTACGGCCTTTAGGACCTAAAGTAACTCTTACAGCATTTGCTAGAACGTTAACACCATTTGAAATGGCTTTTCTAGCATCTTCACTAAACATTAATTCTTTGCTCATTATAATCTCCTTAAGCCGTTACGACGCCTAAAACGTCTTCTTCTTTCATCATCAAAAACTCTTGCCCACCAAGCTTAAGCTCAGTACCTGAGTACTTTCCGAAAAGTATTTTATCTCCAACTTTTAGGTCTAATGGGATTTGCTTACCATCAGTCGTTGTGCGGCCTTTTCCTGCAGCAACAACTTCACCTTCTTGGGGTTTTTCTTTTGCTGAATCAGGGATATAGATACCACCAGTTGTTTTTGTTTCTTCTTCTACTCGCTTCACTAAGATGCGATCATTAAGCGGACGTACATTAACAGTAGCCATTGAATAGACCTCCTCTATTTAATTTCAGGGATAAATATCCCGTTTTGTTTGAGACCAATATGGAACTATCACACAAAGTGTCAAGGTCCCAGTAGATGTATATTTTAAATAGGTCTGTTTTTAGAAAAAAACTCAAAAATAATAAAGACTTAAACCTATTCCCTAAGCAGTTGGAGGTTTTATATTTGTCTTGATACTAGAAGCAACTAATGGCTCTACATCAACTTTTGTAGCAAGCTTTTTTCTACCACCTGATAAAGGGTCTGAATCAGCCGTAAGTGAGCCCAGGTCCTTCATTTTTTGGACCTGAGGAATCAGTCTTCTTTGATAACTTCCCTTAGCTTGAGTCCACGACTCCTGAGCTTTTATAAGATGCGACTCTACTTTTCCAAAGTGATTTTCAAAGGATTGTACTCTCTCAAACAGCACCTGAGCTTCCTTAAGTATCTGTTGGGCATTTTCATGAACTGCTTTCTCTCTCCAAGCTAACTCAACACTCTTTAAAAAAGAAATAAGACTTGTTGGCGAAACAATATGAACACCCTTTTTAATACCATCTTCGAGAAGAGAAGGATCTTCCTCAAAAGCTCTGTAAAGCAAGGACTCACTTGCTAAAAACATTAAAACAAAGGGAGCTGAGCCTTGAAAAAGCGAGGGGTAGTTTTTCTGAGCAAGGCTCTTCATATGAGCCCTAAGCCTTTGAGCTGTAGATTGAGCGGAGACTTTATGGCTCTCCTCTTCTTCAAAACCCAAAGCAGGAGTCTTTGCATCTATAATGACTGAACGCTTACTTGGAAGCCTCACCACCATATCAGGACGCTTCAAAGACCCTTGAGCCTGAGCTTCCTCTTCAAAGTCTACATGAGGCATCATACCTGCTAACTCTACACATCTCCTTAACTGAACCTGTCCCCAATAGCCTCTCGATTTTGGATGCGACAAAGACTCTCTTAAAGAAGAGGTTTCTTGGCTAAGCCTAGAGTGGGTTTTACCCAATTGCTCAACCTGAACTCTTAGCTCTTTGTATGCACCTTCACGCCTAAGCTCAATATCACGAACCAAACCTTCATAATTTTTTAGGCTTTGCTTCATAGGGTTTACTAAGGCTTCCAAATGGTTTTTTTGCTGATGAGAGTTTTGTTGAAACTGAATATTTTCTTCGTTTTTGATCTGAGAAAAGCGGCTTAAAAGCACATCTTGGGACTGACTTAAAGTCTTCAAAGAAAGCTCTTCAAAACTCTTCATCATTTTACTCTTTTGAAAAAAATAAACTATCAGAATAATAAAAATAAAAATAAGTACAAATAAGGTACTAAAAACGATCAATAGAGGATGAGACATTTCATTAAACATTTTGAAAGAAGTCCTTTTCTTTGAGTTGCATCAATACATAAGGCTTTTTTAAAACCTCGATCACTTCAACATTTTTTATATTTAACATTTTAGTTTCTAAATGCTTATTCTGCTTTCCCTTCATCCAAATTCCCTTATCTACTCTTGGGAAAACTTTTAAATCAGAAGAAGAGTCTCCCATATATTCCACATAACTGCCTTTAAATGTCTCTAATATGAGCTTTGCTTTATTTTCAGAAATTAAATTTAAAGTATCTGATGATCCATAATAACCATCAAAAAAAGAATATTTATCCGCAATATACTTAACGCATGACTCCTCAGAACCAGATATTAAATAAATTTTATATCCACATTTTTTTTTCTCTAAAATATAATCCAAAGTTTCTTGAATCACAGGAAAAAGTAATCTTTCCTGTGGATAAAGTAATGCCAGCTTTTTCTTTAACAATGGACGACCAATAACGAACCAATAAAATAAATGAAAAAAATAGTAAGGTTTATTTTTTAAAACCCAAAAGCATTTTTCCCATGCCAAATCTACTGAATGAAACGTATGATCAAGATCTACTGCTAAAATTTTATTATCCACTTAAGCAGTCTATTCAAATTACTTACAAGAAACAAAGAAATACTTGATTAAAAAATGTACCAATTCAATGATGTTGAAAATCTATTGTATCTTAGTTAAAATAGCCTATGAACATAATATTCGGCTTTGTCTTAGTTTTTTTAATTTCAATTTTTACATTTGCATCAAACAGTCCTTGCTTTACTAATGAGTGGTCAAAACACGCACCGGACATCAAAAGCTTAGGTCATCTCAAGTTTTTAGGACGCTTCTCGAAGCTAGAGCATACAGATCGTGATCATGCCTATGGCTACACAATTGAAATCCTAAAAAATAATAACAACTGCCAAGCCCTTATTTTAGATTACAATGGACTCTTAGAGCCCTATTACTACGCTCTTTCAAATGAGTTTAACTGTCCTAAACCAGGTAAAAAATTTAAATTCTCTACCTCAAAAGCTCACATGCTAGCCTTTATGGAAATTGGCCCTAAAGAATACTCAGCTGAATTTAAAGGCAAAATTAAAAAGAACTCTTTAATTGGCAAAATCAGGTTTCATAAACTCAATACATTAGGAAAGCCCGAAAAAGAAAAGCTACAACTCAAACCCCTTGAGTCTAAGGGTTATTATCTTCATTCAAGTGTTGAAAATATAAGAAAAATAAAAGGAAGAAACACCTGCTTAGAAAAATACTAAAAAGGAGAATCTTTTGAATTTAAAGTTATGATTTATTCATAAAAAATAAATGGCTCAGGTGGAGAGACTCGAACTCCCGACAGGGTGATTAACAGTCACCTGCTCTACCAACTGAGCTACACCTGAACTGCCGCAGTAGGTTGGTCGATTTTCTTAACCTTGTCAATATGGCAATATGCTGATTCCTTATAATTTCAACAAAGAATTTTAGACAATAAACCTGCGAGTTTTTATGACATCAACAACACCTGTTCCACCTAAGGCTAAAGAAATCCCTTATACCCATAGCGAGCATGAGGCTCCTCGAAAAGACTCCTACCACTGGCTTAAAGACAGAGATAACCCCAAAGTCATAGATCATCTTAAAGCAGAGAATACTTACTTTGACCAGATCATGACTGACTCAGAACCTCTTATCAAAGAACTTCAAGCTGAATATAAATCGCGAATGCTTGAAGATGATGAATCTGTTCCCTATATCTATAAGAATTTCTTGTATGAAGCTAAGGTTCAAAAAAACCAGCAACATCACCAATACTGGCGTTCTTCAATAAATGACTCGTCTAAAAGAGAGCTCTTACTAGATCTGAACACCTGGGCCAAAAAAAACGAAAATGTTTCTCTTGGTAATTTAGTAGTCAGTCCGGATGAATCCAAAGTTGCCTTTAGCATTGATGCCAAGGGCACAGAAACCTATGCTCTCTATGTTTATGATATAGCCTCGGGAAAAGAGATCGACTCAAATATTAAACAAATGACGGGATCATTTGAATGGAGTGCTGACTCAGGTGCCATTTTTTATACCACTCATGATCATATGCACAGGCCCGACAAAGCTTTTATACATAAGCTTTGTGAAGACAACTCCCAAGACATTCTTTTGTTACATGAAAGCAATGAAGCTTTTTACATGAACCTACATAAAACCTCTGATGAAAAATTTATTATTATTTCGTTTGGAGATATGGAGTCTAATGAATCTTACTACTTGAATGCACTTAGTTCTGATTCACCAACAGTTTCTCTTTTTCTAAAAATGAAATCAAACCAGCTCTACAGTTTAGATCATTTTAATCATAACTGGTTTATTACTCATAATAAAAATGCTCTAAACTTTATGGTTTCTAAAACTCAAACTGATAAAATTGATATGTCTCAATGGAATGTGTTTATTCCCCATCATGATGAAGCCCTTTTTGAAAGTCTTCTTTTCTTTGACAACAAATCTTTTTTTATAAGAAGGGAAAACGCTCAAGAGGTGCTTTATTCTCAAGATCTAAATAGCTCTGTACCAGTAGAGCTTAATTTGGATTTAACAAGCCCAGGTTTTCTTTCTTTTGGATCTAATGCTGACCCTCATTTAGACTTCCTAAGAATCACTCATCAAAGCCCCATTTCTCCCCCCGCAACTTATGATTATTATTTCAAGACAAAAGAACTAAAACTCATAAAGAAAAAAAATATTCCAAATTTCAACTCAGATAATTATATCTGTAAGCGCATATTTGTAACTTCAAGAGACAAGGAACAAATTCCTGTTACTTTAGTAGCAAGTAAAAATAGAGATTTAAAAAATATAAATGCAGCTTGCCATGTATATGCCTACGGATCATATGGCAGCACTTATACTCCTTACTTTTCTTCCTCATCCTTAAGTCTTTGCGATAGAAACTTTTTATTTGTAATTGCACATGTAAGAGGGAGCCAAGCAAAGGGAAGATACTGGTATCTCAATGGAAAACTCAAGCATAAACAAAATACATTTTCAGATTTTATAGATGTTACCAAACACCTAATCGATGATGGTTATTGTCATCCAAAAAAGGTCAGTGCTGAAGGAGCAAGTGCAGGCGGCCTCCTTATGGGGGTTATTACCAATCAGGCTCCTGAACTCTATCAAAGTATTATAGCTGGAGTTCCTTTTGTTGATGTCTTAACAACACTTTTTGATCCGAATCTTCGATTTAGTCTTTTGGAGTACACAGAGTGGGGAAACCCTCTTAATAAAGAGTATTTTGATATTATTAGGGCCTACTCCCCTTATGATAATATTTCAGACACAATCTACCCTCATGTCCTTGCTTTGGCAGGATTTCACGATACTAGAGTTAATTTTTGGGAACCCGCAAAATGGGTTCAGAAATTAAGAGACTTTAACAAGGGAACATCAAAACAGCTTGTTTTAACTGATTTTGATTCAGGACATTCAGGGTCAACAGGGCGTTATGATAGACTCTTAGAGAGAGCTCAGATACATGGCTTTGTTATTAATAACCTTAAGATTTCAAAGTCTTAGGGCTCTAAACTAGCTGGAATCATCATTTGTGGAATACTGGCTTTTTTGTTCCAATCAACTAAAATTTTAGACACTTGTACAAAGGCCAAAGTCAGAAATAGAAGTCTAAATACCCACCACTTTAAGGAAAACCCAGTCTTATTATTATAATTCACGCTTACCGCCTCAAGTACTATTTGATTATGATCCATCATTGAATTCAAGGTGAGCAGGACCTAAGCTGGGGCTCAAAAGTGAAAGTTATGACTCAAATTACTTATTTTTTCTTGTCAGATAAGACATTAGGCGATCAAATCGTAAATGTTTAGACTTTTGTCTTAAAAAAGGATTTTTTTTATGAAACCTAACCTATTCCTAATAATCTCTTTCATATTCGCTAGTTTTATTCCTTTCGAGGCCCAATCTAAAAAAAAGCCAAAAATAGAATCCTTTAGTCAATTTGATGCCAAAACACTCGATCAGGATCTCTTAACTCTGGATAAATACCATGCACTTGAATGTAGAAAACCAGTTGAACTGGAAGACTCCTGTCTTGATTATCACCCTGGGATCTTTACAGATAGAGTAACAGATCTAACATCTTCCATACTATCCAATACTGATTTAAGCTTTATTAATCCACTTGCACAAAACCCAGTTAGATCTCTTATTAATCTCGTCACAAAAAGAATGTCTCGAGATGCTGGAATTACTTTTTTTAACCCTCCTGCAAAACTTACTGAAGTAAAGTATTGTGAAACTAAAAACACCTTAAAAGATTTATTAGCCTGGACCATAGAAAATGACCTTTCAGCAATTGAAGAAATTTTAAATACGAATATGATTCCCATGGTTGGAATTGAGGCCCGCATTATAAGAGCCCAAGAACAAGCAGATCAGTGTTTAAATCTAAGAGATCGCTCTACGTGCACAAATACAGACCTATTAAATTTAGTAAGCTCTTTAAATATACCAGAGAATTTAGGTTTATTTGATGGCTTAAAATACGGGGCCCAATTATCCACTATTAAAAACTACCTTATGCAATCCTATGATGGATGTAGCGCATGTTTTTCTTTACAGGATATTTTTATTAATTTTTCCAATTTAGCACAAACTCTTAATGACCCTGATCTATCGCTCGATATGCTTTTAAAACCTCTCTCTGCTTTTGTTACAGATTGGATCTATGAAACAGAAAATAGAAATATGAATCGTTTGGAATATGATACAACTCAATATAAGTGTAATTTAAATGAATAAAAACCAATTCTCTTTTTAAAATTTATTGTAAAATTGTCTTAATTCATATTCATTATGAACCTTAAATGCTTAGCTAAGGCCTCAAAGATGATTTTTCATACTATTTTTCATTTTATTTTGCTTATCTCATTAATAAGCTGTACCAGCATTCAAAAAAAATCTATTTCTACCTCAGAATCCAATTTGTCTGCCACTGATCCATCACCTAAAATTTTTCAAAAAAAGATACTTTCAAAAAATTCAAAAACTAGAACCTCATTTTTAGATTTGATCTATAAAATTCAACCTGATCATAAACAAAAAGGATATACCATATTTAAAGAGAGTCTTAATGAAGGTTATGCCTATGGCACCGGGCCATACGATGGCCTTTTTATTGAGTTCTTTCTCTTTATAGGGAATCATTCAGATTTTATTATAAAACAATCTTCAGGCTATGAACCTAAACCCGAATTAAAAAAATATGGGTACAAATTTGAAGCCTATAAAATTCTGAATCATTCTATTTTTATAAAAGACATCGACTCAGTTTTTCCAACTCTTGCAATAAATACTTTATTTACAAAACAAATCTCTAAACTCAAATTATTCCCTAAGTACGTCCATGACTGGGAGTTTTATAAGCTTATAAAACTCCCCAAAAAAGGAACTCATTCTAGATTATTGGTTTGCAAAAACAAGCCAGACGAACCCTTTTCAGTAACTTCTGAGTGTCTACAAATTGGAGAGCTTGTCTGGACTCGAAAAAGTTTTACTGTTCAGCCTACAGGCTTTAAAGTAAGTTTAGAAACACTTTAAAGAGCTTCATCAAAACCTTGCTCTTGGAAAAAAATGAACATGAAAGATCCCCTTGAAGGAAAAACCTTAGAATCCATTTTACTCGAACTTGTAGAACACCTAGGCTGGGAAAAACTTGGTAGTATCATCAAAGTCCGTTGCTTTAATAATGACCCAAGTATTAAATCTAGTCTTAAATTTTTAAGAAAAACTCCATGGGCTAGAGCCAAAGTAGAAGAACTCTATCTTTATGAAATACTAGAAATTTTTGATTAACTTTTATAAAAATGGCGCGCCCTGAAGGAGTCGAACCTCCGACCTCTTGATTCGTAGTCAAGTACTCTATCCAGCTGAGCTAAGGGCGCACTCTAAAGAGTCTAAATTAGAGTTGAGTTATGATCTTTTTTAACTAAATTGGCAAGTATAAGAAAATCACTTAAGCTCATGTTTTCTATATCTCGTAACTTAGTTGCTTAATGGTTTCTCGCCTAGGAGTTCTCATGACTAACATTTGGCTAAATAATTTTAAAGAAGCTCAAGATACCCTTGATCGTTTTACTTCAAATCCTGAGTTACTTAAAAAATGTTCACTTTTTTCAGACCTTCTTATTAAGACCTTTAAATCTGGCGGCAACCTTTTTACTTGCGGCAATGGAGGTAGTCATTGTGACGCTATGCATTTTGCTGAGGAACTAACTGGCAGATACCGCAAATCTCGTCGCCCCCTAGGGGCCCTAGCACTTGGTGATCCAAGCCATACAACTTGTACATCAAATGATTACGGCTTTGATTTTGTATTTTCTAGGCAACTAGAAGGCCTTGCAAGAAAGGGCGACCTCTTAGTTGGCCTATCCACCAGCGGCAACAGTCAAAATGTCATCAATGCCTTTAAATCAGCAAAAGCATTAGGAGTACCAACAGTAGCTCTTCTAGGCAAAACAGGTGGCACTTTAAAAGATTTAGCAGATATTGATATTATAGTTCCTGCCGAAACCTCAGACCGTGTACAAGAAATGCATATTAAAATTATACATAACTCCATTGAAGTTTTAGAGAGAGAGATTTTTCCTGAAAACTACTCAGTATGAAATTGCCTTTTAGATAAAAGGCTGGCATTTATGTGATCTGAATATCAGCTAAAGACGTTGTCTTTTTTCTTCCTTGTGGAGGAGTGGGTGAGTGGCTGAAACCAGCAGATTGCTAATCTGTCGTACGGGTCATACCGTACCGGGGGTTCGAATCCCCCCTCCTCCGCCATTTAAAGTTATTTCTTTAAATCTATTCATAAAATAAGTCCCAAATAGTACTGATATGCTTCATGGTGCTTGATGCATAGACTACAGACTTTTTTTGCTTAGGATCAAAAAATCAATAAAGTTTTTCCTCCCGACATACTCCCTGGATGACAATATGTAATGTTTCCTCCCTTTTCTCTTATACGAAGAGCAAGGGAGAGGTTGTTCATTTTTATCATAAGAAATTTTTAGGGACTTTTTAAATACCTCTTTTAATTCATGAGGAATACTTTCAGGTTCTACAAAAAACTTGCTAAAGGATGTTAAATCAAAAGTATTTGCTTTTATAGCACCACTTGAATTAAAAACAGACGCATCTAAAACATTTATTTTTAATACACATCACCATTAAGTTTTTTTACAAAATCTCTTAACACTATTCTGATAGTTTCACCTTCAACAATATTCATGATGCTCATATAAGAACTTGCAAAATTATGGAGCATGGAAGGGATATTTTTATATTTCATCTGTTTTACTAAAATTGATTCCTATCAAAATCTCAAAGATCTGATTCGGTCCTAAGAAGATTTTTCTTCTAATTCTTTTTTAAGTTGATCTATTTTAACTAGCTTTGGGTTGTATTCTGACAATACTGATATAGCTCCTGCTTCGACCATGCTTAAATATGACTTCCACTGTTCCGTATTTTTATTTTTAACTAAAAAACTTTGAAGACCTACTGGAACACCTGTTAACAAAAATCCTCTAGCATACTGCAGATTTTCTGTATCACTTGGATCAATTAACATTCCTTCAGGAGTAAAGTAGAAAATCTTTACTCCCTTAGTTTTCAGTATATTCTTAACTTCATGCAGTTCCCATTTTTTAGTTTTTGGAAGCCACCCAAAGACCATTCCTGTGCCAACACTATCACTGATTTTAAATTTAGTTCTTAAATCTTCTAACTTATGAGATGGGAAAACAGGAATTGTTTGTCTTTTAATATTTCTCTGAACAAAGAACCTTGAAATTTCAAAGCCTTTCATTTCTGTTTCAGCTTCAATAAGCTCCCAACCTTTGCCAGAATTTAAACTAAAGTTCTGAGAACTCTCAAACAAAGGACTCCCCTCTTTTCTTACTGAAGCTACGAGTGAGCCTTTGTTTTGTGAAAAGGGATTATAAACAAGTAGCTCTAAACCTGTTTTTTGTTTAATTGCTTGAATATTTACAACAGATACCTGACTAGTACGAACTACAACCATTTGCCTTAGCCACTGCTTCATTTTAGTTGCAGAATCAATCCAGCTAACCTCTAACCAATGCGGCCCTTCTTCAGCACCAACAACTGAGAACATACCATTTTCCCCAGTCTCAACCTCACTAGTAGCAGGCAAAGGAACCATTCCACCTTTAAAGTATATTGTATCTGAGGCTCTATTAGATGAAATAACTTGAACTTTTGCACCCTTTATTGGCAACCCATCTAAGCCAACGACTGAACCCCAAATAAGGCTTGTGACTTCTTTAATTCCAGAAAAAGACTGATACATAGACTGTGGTATGCCAACTAATGACAAACTTTCTCCGGCTGTCACAGATGTTGCTACCGTAGGAACATAGTCTTCTCTATCTGGAACATAGGTTGAAATCATTTGAGATCCTGCAGCCATCAAATCATCAGGATCCTGAAATCTACCTTTATTATTTACATACACTGAACCATCTATACCTTCTATATAGAGCTCACCTTCTAAGTCTTTATGTTTTTTTGAGTCTGAATAATAAGACGTAACTTTACCCGATATTGTTTGTGTTGGCTTGATTCCAATAACTAAATTTTTAAAATCTGCTTGTGGTTCAATGACGGTGATTCCTTCACTTAGAACTCTTCCCGATTCATGAACTAACCTTGCTACTAACTGCGCTGCATTTGTTGGCACTTCGATGCTAAAGCTTCCATCTTCAAGGTTTACTTTTCTTGGCTCAGAACTATGCCCTAAAGCATCTGTTCCAAAAACAACCAACTCATAACCTTCACCCAAATGTGCGGATCCATCTTCAAAACGTACAGAACCCTTTAAAGCTATCCTTTCTTTAATGGGGCCCTCTTTTTGAACAAGAAAGGGATCAACTAGGGATGGAGTATTTGGGGTTACCTCTATAATACTAGGGTCTTCTTCAGAGTTATTATAAGCTGTTCTCTTGAGCGAATTTTTTATTTTGGTATTTGACGCTACTTGATGAGGGAATCTACTTTTTTGGCTAAAGCCTAATTTAAAATTCATTGGTGTTAATGAAATTTCTTTAAATTCAGGCTCTCCAGCACTCAGTGTTACAGCAGAAGCTACTTTTAAATTTTCATTCTTTAAATTATTTTTTTCTAAAAGACTTAAAGCCACATCAGTTAAGTAAGATTCTTCTAAAGCCAGAAAAGCCGGAGACTGTCTATTCACTTTTATAACAAGTTGCTTAACTCCAAAATGAGTTCGTATATCTTGAAGTTTTTGACTGGGCACAATACCTATCAAAAAACTTAAAATTAAAAAATGGAGTCGACTCCAAATCAAGATGATGCCTCACAGAAGTTAAATAGAATATCCAAATATAGAATACCTAGAAAGGCCTGTAATCGTCAATAATATTAGGCGGAGCCTGTCTGTTGGTCAGGTAGGCATTTAGCCTAGCCAAAAATATTTTGGCTACCTCATCATCAGAAGCGATTTTAGTATATCCTTTACTTAGAGAAACTTCATTTTTTGCCTGCGAAACAGGCACATTAACTTCAATATTATATGGCCTAGAATGCCCACGAATTATGACCTCAAGTTGAGCTCTTGCAATAGCATCTTTAGCTTCAACCAAAGTTGTTCCCTCTCTAATAAATGGAACTGACCTGAGTACCCTTCCGTCTTGACTTACATACTCAAACGGAACAGGCAAAGACCTTCTACAGCCTTGTCTGATTTCATTAATTGAATAATCAAGATTGTCTAATCTACCAGCACTTATACTTGTACAAGAGCTGAGAATAATCAGTAAACTTAAAGAAATAAGGCATTTAGACATTTTGACTAAGCAAGAATAACCCATCATTGACCCCTCCTCCTACTCCAAAGTTAAGTATGAATAGACTTTTGAGCATCTTTCATAAACTGGTCTAGCCCAGACTGAGTAAGTGGATGACGACTCAGCTTTGCCAATACCCCATAAGGAACAGTCACAACATCGGCTCCTATAAGAGCTGCCTCTAAAATATGCTGAGGATGCCTGACACTTGCTACAAGGATCTCAGTATCAAAGCCGTAATTATCATAAATGGTTCTGATCTCTTCTATTAAAACCATTCCCGTTGAGCCTATATCATCTAGACGACCAACAAAGGGAGATACAAAACTTGCTCCAGCCTTAGCTGCTAACAGGGCTTGAAGAGCAGAAAAAACCAATGTCACATTCGTCTTAATCCCTTTTGATGCAAGCTCTCTCACTGCAATCATACCCTCATCACCCATTGGGATTTTAACTACAACCTGTTGCCCTAACTTTGCTAGTTCCAATCCTTCACTGATCATTCCTTCAGCCTCTAGACTTAAGACCTCAGCTGATACTGGACCTTCTACAACTTCGCAAATTTCTTTAATAAGCTCCTCATGAGTCTTTCCAGCCTTTGCAACTAAAGATGGATTCGTGGTTACCCCGTCAACCCAACCTCTTTTTTGAGCTTCTTTAATCTCTTCTGTAATTCCGGTATCAATAAAAAACTTCATTCTCTCGCCTCTTTATATAGAATTTAATAGCCTTACTTGTGACTTACTTCTTGAAAATAGTCTTCCATTTCATAAAATCTAGACTCTTTATTTACAATCCATTTACTGATGTTCAATGCACCTTGTGCAAAAAGATCTCGACTTAAAGCCTCATGCTTTATTGTTATCTGCTCAAATCCATTAAAAAATCCAAGCTCATGAACCCCTATAACTTCTCCTACTCTTTGACTACTAATTTGCACATCTAAAGATGAATTTGATTTTAAGACAGACTCTTTTAAGGTTAAAGCCGTACCACTAGGTGCATCTATTTTTCTTTTGTGATGAATATCAACTAAACTCACATCAACGTCAGGCCAAGTCGCAAGCAACTCTAAAGACTTCCTCATATAATAGATACCTAAACTCATATTAGAGGCCCAAAATAACGGACCTACTTTAAGGCTTTTCAATAAGCCAAGTTGTGCGTCATCATAGCCCGTGACACCCGAAACCCAAGGAGTTTTATTTTTTTGAATCCATGGCACAAGAGCTTCCAAACTCGCAGGTAAGCTAAAATCTATAACGACATCAGGTATAATATCTCTAGAAAAAGATCCTTTCTTACGGTCCCAGGCGACGACCTCTTGAGAAAATGCCTTATCTTTTTTAGCTAAATTTAGAACGGTCTGGCCCATATGCCCTGAGTAACCTACAAGACCCAAAATCATGGCAAAACTCCCAACTGGTTCAAAATTGTTTCTAGTTTTGCTTTTGCCTCTTCTGACATTGATACCATCGGAAGCCTTAACTCATCGGACCTAATCAGTCCCATCATCTTAAGTGCAGCCTTAATTCCTATTGGGTTAGACTCTGCATAAAGCGCTTTCCAAAAAAAACCCTGGTCTTCAATGGACACATTTATGCTTTCATTTTTTGCTGCTTTAACAAACCAGCCTGGCACAATATGAGTTGCAACAGATATGACAGAAGGCTCTACTTTGCTAAAAAACTCAAAAGCCGTACCATCATCACCTGTCCAAAACTTAAAATTCTCAGTACTTTTCTTCCAGGAAGCCCCTTGAGAAACATCGCCGCTCGCTTCTTTTATACCTACAATATTAGAATTTTTGCTTAAACGAACAACTGTAGCCTGTGACAACGAAGTTCCTGTTCGCGAGGGTACATTATAAAGTATAACTGGTTTTTCAGACACTTGAGCGCAAAGCTCAAAATGCTCAACAAGCCCTTGCTGCGGGGGTCTATTATAAGGAGGCACGACAACCATATGAGCATCTATAGATGCCCAGGCATTCACTTCTTTTAATTGATTTAAAGTCTTTTGAGTTGAAGAACTTCCTGTGCCCAAAACCAACCCAGCCTTACCTTTAATTTTTTCAGATAAAACTTTATAAAGCTCTCGTAGTTCAGATGCTTCAAGATTTGGACTTTCTCCAGTTGTACCGTTAAGGACAAACCCTTCGACTCCGTTGTCTAACTGAAACTCAACAAGCTTGTGAAAACTTTCCCAACAAATATCCCCTTTATGAAAAGGAGTTACTAAGGCTGTTATAATAGATGGAAGTTGAGACATCTTCTAATTCTCCTTTTTTACTTTCATTCATGGGAGCTGGATCTTTAATAGGTGGCAGTGGCGCACTTTTAATTCCACAGGAGGACATGAGAATGCAGCTTGCTGAATACCATACAATTTGCTTCCAAAATGAAAGAGTAAAACAAAAAACCTTCATTTAAATGAATTAGGCTTTTTTTTTTCTTCAGGCAAGTTGATTCAGATTTGTAAGCACATACCAAATTATGTGCTTACTCTTATCTCCGAGTATGTAAAACTTTACGTGGCTTGCTCCCCTCTGGCGGCCCCACAACTCCCTTAGTTTCGAGGAGTTCCATTATTCTGGCTGCTCTTGGGTAGCCAAGACGAAACTTTCTTTGCAGGTAAGATGCACTAACAGTCTTCTGGTCTTGGACAAATTGATAAATTTCCTCATACATATCATCATCGTCAGAAGAATCATGGGCTCCACCTGTTACCTGACCCGGATTTTGATTTCCTGCTAAATAATTCTGAATAGACTCAAAATACTCTGGCGGTCCTTGTTCTCTCCAAAAATCTATAATGGACCCTAAATCTTTATCAGAAATCCAAGGTCCATGTGCCCTTAAAGTTTGAGGAAATTGAGGTGATTGAAATAATAAATCTCCACGTGCTAAAAGTCTTTCAGCCCCACCTTCATCCAAAATAATGCGACTATCTGTTTTACTAGCAACTTTGAAGCTAATTCTCCCAGGAATATTTGTCTTAATAAGCCCTGTAACAACATCTTTTCTGGGGCTTTGTAGAGCAAGAATTAAATGCATGCCCGATGCTCTTGCCATTTGTGCAAGTCTTACCACAGATGTTTCAACCTGCTGCTTATCAACAGTCATTAAATCTGCAAACTCTTCAATAACAATGACGAGCCTAGGGAGTTTTTCATAATAATACTTTGAAGCACCAGGAAAACCTTCAGCTTCTTGAATTTTTTTGTGATTTTCAATTTCTTCTTTATTTAAAAGTGCAACTTTCTCATTATAACTATCCAAATCTCTGGCTCCAAATTCTGCCATTGATCTGTACCTTTTTTCCATTTCATACACAGCCCACTTTAAAACTTTAACGGCTTTTTTAGTTTGCTTAACAACAGGAGTTAATAAATGAGGGACTCCCTCAAATAAACTTAAATCCACTTGTTTAGGGTCAATTAAAATTAACCTTAAGTCTTTAGGACTCTTTAAAAACAACCACTGCGTAACAAGAGAAACAACAAAAACGGATTTTCCAGATCCAGTAGATCCAGCAATAAGCAAGTGGGGAATTTTTTGTAGATCTACTTGAAAAACCTTTCCTGATACATTTTTCCCCAATAACAACGGGATTTTAAACCCTTCTTTAACATTCTTCAAACAATCCTGTAAGTAAACAGTTTCCTTATGCACTCTAGAAGCCTCAACACCTACAACATTAGTGCCTGGAATTGGCGCAATAATTCTTATTGATTCTGCAGATAATGCTAAACTTAAATCATCACTTAATTCCGTAATTCGACTTACTTTTACAGATTGATCAATACTAAGTTCAAATCGCGTAACCAATGGACCCGATTCAATCTTTTTTATATGAGATTCAATATTAAACTGACTCAATTTATCTACTAATTTTTGAGCTAAAATTTTCTCTTCTTTATCTAAGTCTGACCTATTGAGTGCTATGGGTTTTTCTAAATTTTTAATAGAAGGAAACGTCCAGTCTGTTTTTTCACCTGACTCTGTTTTCCCTTTTCTAAGGATCATGCTAGGAGCTTCTTGCACATTTTTTTTTCCAGCAATCTGTTGTGTCGTTATCTGTTTTTTACTCTGAGTTCTTAGTCTAATTGCATGAGGTTTTTTATTTTTTTTAAGCTCAGTGTTTTTAACATTTGTGTTTATTTTAGATTTTTTTTCTTTACGTAAAAAAGAGAACCTCATGACACTTATCAATGCCTGAATTTTGTGATCCATAATACTCTCTAGTATGACGGCTAAGCTCATCAACCATACAAAGAATAATACAATGACCGAACCAATTGTATTTAGGTATTGTGTTAGAAAACTAGCTGATGCTAATCCAATAACTCCCCCTTGTCGCACATGATTTTCAAATCCATTTAAATCAGTGAGTAAATCAAGAGTTAATGAAATCAAACATGGTATGAGAGAAAGCCACAGCCACTGATATGCTGAAAATTCAAAAGCTTTAAAACGCTTCACAATATAAAATAAAACCATGACTGGGAAAAACCAAGCCCCCCACCCAAATATTTGATATAAAATATCGGCCAAGTGAGATCCAATTAAACCAAACCAATTTTGTACAACATGCACCTCTTGGAATAAGTTATTTAAGGAAGGATCTAATGGCGAGTAAGTACCTAAAGAAAGGCTTAAAAAAATAAAAATAAAAAATAAGCCTAAGTTTACCATTCGTGCTGTAAAATATTCTGCAAATACGATTGTTTTCATTACAAACAGTATAAGACTCTTGATGTTTTTTTAAAAGCCCAGTAAGGCACAAGAAGGTGTCTTTGAGGCAAAAACTAGCAAAAGGTGAATAAAATCTTGAGCCAACTTAAGATCAACGAAATTTTTTACAGCATTCAGGGAGAATCCACTCACTCTGGTATTCCCACTCTTTTTATAAGGTTAACTGGCTGTCATTTAAGATGTGTCTATTGTGATACTAAATATTCGTATTTTGATGGGTCCCTCATGAGCTCTAGTGATTTACTTGAAAGAATCCAAAACACCCCTACTCGGT
>CALGNA010000067.1 GCA_937958795.1 uncultured Bdellovibrionales bacterium
AATGCGTCTTCAAGATAGATCCAATGTTATCTTAGACCTTGCACAGCTGGGATTTTCTGATGAATCTCTTGAAGCTATTGATGGGGTTCTTGAAAAAACCTATGGCATCATGCTTGTAACTGGACCTACTGGTTCTGGTAAATCAACAACCCTCTACTCTTGTCTTTCTAAGATCAATACCGTGGATAAAAATATCATTACTGTGGAAGATCCTGTAGAGCAACGCCTGCACGGAGTTGGTCAGATCCAGGTGAATTCTAAGATTGGACTTACCTTTGCTTCAGGCCTAAGAGCTATACTCAGACAAGATCCTAATGTGGTTATGCTTGGGGAGATTCGAGATTTAGAAACAGCAGAAATTGCCATTAATGCATCTCTTACAGGCCACTTGGTTTTATCTACTTTACATACAAATGATTCAGCCGGTGTTTTCCCTAGAATGATTGATATGGGCTGTGAGCCTTTTTTAATCGCAACCTCTCTACTTGGAGTTGTAGCCCAGAGACTTGTAAGAGTCCTATGTCCACATTGCAAAGAAGCCTATCAACTCAGCGAGGTTGATTTAAAAGCACTAGAAGTCACCGCTGACGTCATCAATGGTCGCGACGCCTACAGACCTAAGGGCTGTAAAGAATGCAATCAAAAAGGTTATATAGGAAGAACTCTTATCCAAGAATTTTTAGTCGTAACTGATGATATCCGCTCTTTAATTATGCAAAGAATAGATGGTGGAACTATCAAGAAACAAGCTATAAAGAATGGCATGAAAACCATCCGTGATGATGGAGTTGAAAAAATCCTTGAAGGAATAACATCCTTAGAAGAAGTCTTAAGCAATACACAGGTGGATGCTTAATGCCATTGTTTGAATACAAGGGGGTTGATCGACAAGGACGAAACTCTCGTGGAACTTTTGATGCAGAAAATATGAGAGCTGCAAAAGCCAAGCTCAAAAAAGATGGCATTTTTGTTTCTCAAATAAAAGATAAAAAAAAAGCTAAAAATAAAAAAAGTGGCAGCCAAATATCCGGGAAAACGGTTTCGATTCAAGACCTCTCTTCCTCTACGAGACAGTTAGCCACTCTTTTAAAGTCCAATGTACCCTTAGTTGAATCCTTACTCGCTATTTCTGAACAAACCGAAAGCGAGGGGCTGAGTGAGGCTTTTTCTGATATTAAGAATCTTGTAAATGAGGGTGGCTCTTTGCACAAGGGGCTCGAACGCTACCCTAAAATGTTTGATAAAATATATATTTCTATGTGTGAGGCCGGTGAAGTGTCTGGTACCTTAGATACAATTTTATTACGACTCGCTGAATTTACTGAGGCCCAGAGTGAGCTTAATAGTAAAGTAAGATCAGCCATGATTTATCCAGTTGTCATGATTGTTTTTACCCTGGTACTCCTTGGAGTTATAACAGTTGTTGTGATTCCAAAAATACGTGACGTTTTTGACTCCCAAGATAGCAATGCCATCCCTTGGTACTCTAAGATGGTTTTTGATTTTAGTGATTATATGGTAAACAATTGGTATATTGTCCTTGGCGGGATGGGCCTTGGTTACTTTCTCTTCAATAAATGGAAAAATTCAGAAAATGGATCTAAAAAATGGGATGCTATCTTACTAAAAATGCCTCTGATCGGAAAACTTGTTAGATTAATTGCGGTTTCTAGATTTACAAGAACACTCTCTACTCTTCTTGTTGGTGGTGTTCCCATGCTAGATGCCTTAGCTATTGTTAAAAACGTTGTAAACAACTACGTCCTTGGAACCGCCATCGAAGAAGCTGCAGTTCAAATTCGTGAGGGTGAATCTGTAGCTGGACCGCTCAAAAAATCTGGCCAATTCCCCCCACTTGTTATCCATATGATTCGAGTAGGTGAGAAAACTGGAGAGCTTGAGAATATGCTCAACCAAGTCTCTGATTCCTATGACTTTGAGGTTAAAACGAAAGTAGACGGGATTACCTCTCTAATGGAGCCTGTACTCCTCATCGTTATGGGACTCGTGATCGGTGTTATTGTCTTTGCAATCATGATTCCTGTCTTAAATATGTCGAGCGCTATCGGCTAGGGTCCAAGTTATGACTCTTTTGATACCTCAATATTTTACGCCCCTAAAGCCCAGCACTTAACATGGACTTATCGACGTGTTCCAACTAGACTTGATACACTCACCTCAGTTAGAAAAATAGATGAAGAAAACAGGATTAAAGGAGCTTCTTTATATGAAAAAGATAGAAAATTTTAACAAAACAACCAACAAAACAAAGCTAGATCAAGCAGGTATGACCTTGATTGAGATCATGATTGTGGTTGGTATCATTGCGACATTAATGGCCGTCATTGGTAATGGAGTTCGTCAGAACCAAAGAAAATCTAAGATCTCATTAGCAAAAATCAAAATTAACAAAGTTAAAGACGCTCTCGAACTTTTTTACTCTGATTGTGGTCAATACCCTGACACTCTCACTGACCTGATTAACCAACCAAGTGAAGATGTTTGTGATAGCTGGGGCCCTGAATCTTACATTCAAAATGAACGTGAATTAAAGGACCCTTGGAAAACACTTTTAGTTTATGCTCCTAGAGGAGGAGACTATGACCTTAAAAGTTTGGGTGAAAACAAACAAGAAGGTGGCGAAACTAGGTTCGATAAAGATATTACAGCTGCCGACTTATAATACTTCAAAAAAATAATTATAAAGCAGTCCAACCTGGAGAAGTTGCCAAAATAAGGGCTAAACAGGTTGGGCCATCTACTCCTCCAGATGCGTTACAAGCATCAAAAGCCTCTTGTAAACTCGAATCCATATCAGAGTCATAAGGCTCACCTGGGTAGAATAACTCGTACGCTGCTTGGAACGCCAAAGCGTCATTGTATAGATCTCCAGCAGTACAACTTCCACCTAAAACCTGACACATTTTTAAAACATGAGAATTAAAATTATCAATTGCATAGTCATGCTGTAGAACTTCTTCAACAACAAGATTAATGTAACCCTCTGCAGAAGTTGCTGGAACTCTGCTAACTGGTAAATAGGTGGGTTCCATTTTATTGGTATCGCAAGTACTGCCATCTCTATACCTTTCTCTATCATACACGGTACAGGGGCCACCAAAAGTTTCTTTCTGTGCTAATATTTTGTTTCTAAATAAATTTTTAATAGGCAACTCAAGACTTGCATTTCTTGAGGACGAGTTCGCTGGCGTCCCAAAGACTTGAAACAACTGACTAAAAATTATATGTCTATCCGCAATTTTTACAGAGTAAGCCTTTGCCTCTATTTTTGGCCCCGCTATAGGAGTACTCCCTGCTGTATCATGATAGGTTGCTACAAGTCCCATGTCTCCAAATAGATCATCCATGTATCCACAATTCTGATAAGCGAACATCAAAAAGAAGACTCCAAAAATTGCTGCAATTATCTTCCCATAAAAGAACTTAGACTTTATATTAACTCCACTCGCCTTACTCATACTTATACCTTTATGTATTATTAATTAGTTTAGATCGTGGAATTATAGCCGTAACTTTTCCATTTTCTTTTTTTACTAAAGAGGGGTTGTTTTTAGAGGGACTACTTGGAAGATCTAACATCTTGGCAATAGTACTGATATGATGACCTGGATTAAGATGTATATTTCCCAACTCTGGACATATATCTCCTGCACCATATGAACCACTCCAAATTGGATTGCTATAGTTTGCTTTGGTATTTCCAACGACAATTTGAGAATCAATCATTCCAGAATAAAGCATTGAACTTCTTGCTTCACCAGCATGATCTGATCCACCACCTGTTACTTTAGGTTTTCTATTAAATTCAGCCCCAACATGAATGACTGTAGAATCATATAAAGTTTTTTGGTTATCAGAAGGCGTTTCTTTTAAAACAGAAATAAACTCATTTAAACACGAATGAAAAGCATAAAAATGAGCTGCTGTAGCAATTAGAATCGGCATAATTCCAATTGAATGAGAATCATAAGCTATTCCTCTTAACGATGAAGCCGCTCCTGTTTGAGTAGCAAATTTAGTTTTTATTATATTTTCAGGTCTTACCACAAGTGATTGTGATAGGTTACGAGTTAACATAAACTCAGCTATTGCAAAGTGAGAGGCCATCTCATTAATTTGAGCATCTCTACATAAGTTTCTCATATCAAGGTCTCTAACCACTAAATTATCAACAATATACATACTTGATCGAGTTGCAGGAGTATTATTTCCTATAGGGTATTCACCAAACCCCTTTAATTTTCCTACATTGGCCAAAGATCGGTTTATAAGCTCTTGATATTTTCCATGTAAGCCAGCCCAAACAGTGCCTAAATCATCAAACCCACTTTGTATTAACTCAGTCGCTGATTTTCGGCTCACCCCCAAAGAAGCTAGCAAACTATTTTTTTTATTACTCCCGCTCTGCAAACTAGCAAAAGCCCTCTCGATCTTATTATTTAAGCTTGTATTAGAACTTGAGATTAACTGTGTTGCCGTTCTATCAAAAGGGCTTAATATTTTTTTTAATGCATTTGCAGATCCACTAGGAACGTATTTTGTATATGGCTTATTGGTTTTAGATTTAAAACTGATATTAAATCCATTTAAGTTCAAAGCTGGCAATGGCAATTTTGATTGATCTGAGATGAGCCCCAATAAAGAAAACTCAGTAGAAGGCCTCAATACATCTCCAGCTGCAATTGTATGTGCATTTGGCGCATCAAGACCTAATATGCTCATAGAATTATCAAGAGCATTAGTCATAGGCACCCAAGTATTTCCTCTTGCTGGCAATTGGCTTTGCCACATTTTTGGAATATGAAAACCATTATAGTTATGTGTGCTATACTCTACATCTGAGTACCTACCACCAACTGCCTTATAGTTTGTTGCCATATTTTTATTAGGCTTAAAATGGCTATCATTATTAACATTAGCAAAATGATCATACATAGACCTTAATGGCGCACCGTAATGTTGAAAATAGACAAATCGCCCGGGCATGACTCCTACCTGTTCAGCGTAAGCCTTTGCTACAAATTGACTGAATATCCCATCTAGCATAATTTCAAAAGGACTAAACACCAAATGGCTAGACGCTGTTATAGCTGAGAGCTTTAACAGATCCCTCCTAGTTTTTGATGCCTCTTTGTAATTATTCTTTTTCTTTTTCATAACCCATCCTCTAACTCTTCAAGTGGCAACTCAGACGCTAATACTCTCGACAGATTGTTTTTATGTTTATAGGTTTTAGACTCAAATATGGATTGAATTGTTTTAAATAAATCTTGATGATTTGATAACTCTTCTCCAAGCTTAATAACAAATTTCCTATGAAACTCTTGATTGGCATTTAATTCGATTGGATTTGCTGGATCAAAAATATCGTCTAAATTCACATGAATACCTGTAAAGGTTTTATAGTACCTTTTGGCTGCACAAGCGTAAAAATCTTTTGTCTCAGTAACTGCACTGCCGAGTTCATTAAAACCCTTTACAGCTTCATGAACTAATTCACCATTATAACTTCTAAAGTATAAATACCCCGTGGGTTCATACTGATAGTAATTTTCAACAGGCTCATCTGGCCAATCCATGCTACCTCGAGTAGGACTAAACATATCTAACATATAAACACGAGGTTTTCCTGGAACTGCACCCGATACTCTGGCCCTATGATTCCGAAATACTCCTGCCATTCTATCCATTGTAGCATGACACTGAGTACAGGTTTTGGCTCTCCTAAAGGGAACACTTGAATTAGGTCTTACGTAAGGAGAAGCATCTGAATATCGAATAGCAGGCAACTCTTTGCACAAAAAATCTTTCATAACAGCCTTAGAGAGTTTTCTTTGCATAATAACTCCTCCGTCTGAATTATAACCAAATGACTCTACTACATTTTGAGACAAATATGTTTCACTACCTAAAACCCCCCCGCCAACTGTTTTTAAAAAACTAATATTACCTAAGGACTGCGTCGGTATTGTTAAGGCTCTTGCGGGTTTAATCCCAACAAGATCACCAATTTGAGCAAAAGTTAGCCCTGGCCATACTACCGTGGGCGTAAGCAGATACTCTGATTTGCTTCTTCTCGAAACCGTACCCACAGTTGGTTCTCCACCAGTCCTGATACCTTCTAGTATATAATTTTGATTTAAAACACTTTTATAGGGAAGATCAGATTTAAATAAAGATCTCGTAACAAACAAAGACCCTAGGTTCATCTCTGCAACATCACCCATTCCTAAACGTGTCACTGAATCTAAACTATCTGTCGTTCGATTTATAAACCATTCATTGTGTATATTTGAAAATCTTTTTAAAATTGATTTTTGAATAAAATTATTTGACTGGGGAAGCCTATCTCCTGAGAATTGACTACTTTTTAGCAAGTTCATACAGACCGTAATAGGGTCTCTTGTTCCATTTCTGACATCAACGGCTACTTGATGTGTGGGCAAAATAACTTGCCCAGTAAGATCTTTAAAGCACCTTGATAGAAGAGCTGAATCTGACAAAGAACCAAATCCAACTTGGCATAAACCAACAGATACGAATAACATGGAATAAAATCTATACTTCATAACCTTAACCTATAAATTGTAACCTAAAAACTAATAGCTCAATTTGTTCACTAGACTTTAGATCGGCTCACTTTGAGGCAAACTTGAGTCCATAAGACAAAAGACTTAAAAGTCCGTGATTCAGGCTAAACTGTTTCAGAAGTGTTACTGTTTTCAGTTTCCTATATTATTTTTATAAACTTCAAAAAAATAATAAAATTGATTTTATTTATGGTAATTACTTAAATCTTTCGTTTAGTGAAAAACAATTAGCTAAAAATAAATGAAGATGGAACCTTAGACGGCATTAAAAGTGGAAATGAGCTAAAAATCATTGAGTCCATTACCTGTATGAAATAAATCTTATAAAGATAGGAATGAAACTATTTGCACTGATGTTATCTAAATTATAGTGAGATGGCATCTTTTGTTTTGCCTTGGTTTGGATCAAAATTATTCAAGTAAAGAAAACTACTAAAAATCCCTTCTTCTAACTTTTCGTTTTTGCGTTTGATATAAAATTAGGTTGTAAAAATGCCTATTAACTAAGCACTATTGACTTTAAATGGTGATGGCGGCAGGACTCGAACCTGCAACCGACAGCTTAGAAGGCTGTTGCTCTATCCAGTTGAGCTACGCCACCATTTACTTGCTAGGAAACAACTGTTTTGCTGAATTTAATGAGGTTTGGCAAGCTTCAGTTTAAAATTCCTCTTAAATTCCACCGTGCAACATAGTTATATCTAAATGCCCTCTATTATCAACAACTTGCGTCCTCAAAGAATACATGAGCTAATTATTTTATGAAAAAAATAGGCCTCTATTCCCTTATATTAGTAGCAATTATAGTTTTCTTAGCAATCGCTCTTGCGCTTTCCTTTAAACCAACCCTCATCAGCAAGCTTGAAGGGGAGCTATCTAAAAATTGGGGTGCTCAGGTTAATATACACTCCCCAAAACTCCACTTTTCTCCATTTGGAGTTTCTGCATCTAAGGTCTCTCTCACAAATCATTCAAAGCCAGAAGAGAACCTCATTCAAATACAAAGCTTGAGAACCTTTTTAGATATCAAGGCACTTCTTATTAATAAAATTGTCATCAATAAGCTCACGGCAAAACAAATTTTGGTTCATGAAAAAAGAAAGAAAAAAGGCTATGTCTTAGATAATAAAATGGAACAGTTTCAGTCTGTTTTTTCAAAAATTGACTCCTCTAAGGAGAATTTTACCAAGCAGTTAAATGCAGCTTTCAAAGTCTTAAATGAAGGCCTACCATACACTGATTTGATTGAAGGCTCGGAACTCAAAAAAATGCTCAATGAACTTGAAGAGAAAACCAATGCTTCAAAAACCAAATGGGAGGCTAGTTACAAAACAGAGATCAAGCCTCAATTTGAAAGACTCAGGACGGATCTAAAAAACCTAAACTGGAACAATGATGATTATACAGCTATAGCACAATCCCTTGATGCTGGTTTAAAGTGGGTAGATGAATCCAAAGACTTTAAAACAAGTTTGATAGAGCTTGTGCAAGAAGCTAAGAAGGAACAAAA
>CALGNA010000068.1 GCA_937958795.1 uncultured Bdellovibrionales bacterium
TAAAATTTTTTCAGTATATGGACGGGACCAAGACCTTAAGAACTCTTTTGTTCCAACTAACCTATTCGTAATTTTTAGCAAATGAATAATAGAGTAATCCGAAAGCTCATTTTCTAAACAAAGTCCAACAACTTGCTCAATTTTGCTTCTACTTTTTGCCTTAAGAATATAATCTAACTCTAACTCACAAAATTTTTGACTCTCACTTGCGTTTAGTTTTTTAGAATTGACCTGATCTAACCAAAACTGAGCCTCATCTATCTCTGAAAACAGAAGGTGATGTTCAATTTTATTGAAGACATCTTGAATTGAGGCCTGAACAGATCCACAAAGCAGAGTTATAAATAGGACGACAAAAAGACAAACATCTTTTTTGATTTTATTACCCCTGTTTAAAAACTATTTTTTGATGTGTCCAAGCAGAAACAGGCTGACCACTTTTAATGGCCGGGTGAAAGATCCAGTCAGCCACTCCCAATTGTGCTGATTTTTCAAATAAGCCTTTTGGGTTGCTGTCTAAAACAGCCGTCTCAATCACATGCCCTCTATTATCAATCAAAACCTTAAGGTAAACATAGCCCTCAAGGCCTTTAGAAAGGGCTCTAGGAGGGAAAGGAACCTGTTTTTTGGTCACAAGCTTCGGTCGTATATCAACATTTTTTTCTGCTGTATTTTGATTTGATGGGCCTTTGATAGCAGAAAAGCCAAGACCATTTGAGTCCACAGAAGCCTTCAGCTCTGACAATAACTCAGAGAAGTTCTCCATTTCAATGTCTTGACTCTCAAGCACCTCTTGTTCAACTGAGTTCGTCTCAAGGTCTTCACTGACATCGGGACGTATCACCTGTGTCACATTTCTTTTTTCTGTTTTTTTTATACTATTTAAATTCAGACCATATAAAAAACTAAATATAAAGAAAGAAACAAGACCAGATACACTCATATGTTTTATAAAAGACTTCACCTAAACCTCCTTACTTGTTGCGACAGTGACCTGCTCAGCTCCAGCCAACCTGCAGTAATCAATAACTCTTATAAGTTCTTGGGACGGGACAGAGGCATCCGGGACAACCAAAACGCTCTTTGTTTTTGAGTGAACAAATTCTTTCTTAAGAAGAGCCTGTAGTGCCCACTCAGAAACCAAGTCCCCTCTGAAATAAATGTCACTATTTGCATTTATTTGAACCTTTAAAGTCTCTTCAGATACAACCTGGCTCGACTGCGCCTGAGGCCTGTCTAATTCAACTTCATAATCTTTAACAAAGGTTGTTGTAACCATAAAAAATATAAGCAAAATAAAAACAATATCGATAAGTGGAGAAAGGTCTATGCTTTCATTTTCATCCATAAATGAATCGCTCATATAAGCCCTCTGTTTTTAAATTTTAATTTTATAGCAAAAATAAAAAGTAGACCCGGAACCGTAATTAAAAGACCACATTGTGTGGTCAGAAGAGCTTGAGATATTCCCTCTGACATCACTCCAATTTGATTTAAACTTGATGAATCACGACCTAAACCCTCAAATAACTTAACCATCCCATTAACGGTTCCTAATAAACCCAATAAAGGCGCTACAGTGACTATAACTTTCATCCACCTCAAAAGCTCTTTGGCTTCAGATACTGCTGCCTTTTGTGTCTCAAGGCCATTTAAGTTCTCATACTGAAAACTATACAGACTTGAAATAAGATAAAAAAGAGCCAACGAAAGTAAAAACAAAACCCCTAAGACCCAACCTCCTTGAGATAGCATCTCAAACATTTTGTGGCTCCAGTGTATCTAATTTTTGCTTTGCGCTTTTTAATTTAGACACAATAAAGTGTGCAGCAAATAAACAGGGAATTGCTAAAATGAGACCAAATTGAGTTGTTAAAAGAGCTTCTGAAATACCCCCACTCAAAGTCCTAGGATCACCTGCACCTTTTTCTGTTATAACCTGGAAAGTACCTATCATCCCCGTGACTGTTCCTAGCAATCCTAATAAAGGAGCTACAGCAGCTAAAACAAAGAAAGGCTTTGCTGAAGTTTCAAAGGGCTTAAACAAGGCTTGTGCCTCTGAGAAACTTGTGAGTTTTGATAACTTTTTTTCAAAACTTGAAATTCTAAAGTACTTTACTAAAAACAATACAAAAGAAACAAGACCTATTAAAAAAATCAAAACTCCAATCATGCCACTTTTTTTAACTTTTAATAAAACTGATTTTATAAAAATAGGTTTTGGACCTTTTGCTACACCGGTTGATATAGGCAAACTCCATTTTGAAGAACTTAATAGGTCTGGTACAGATCCCTTAATGCTTCCGATAGAAACAAAAGCATCTTTACTATCTCGACCTAAGGTATAGGCCTGAGCTTCTGAAACACCTATTGAAACCTCTGGGATCAGTGAGTAAATCTGACCTTCTAATTTTTTTCCTTTCGAAGAATAAAAAGAAGTATCACTTAACTTTCTCCACTCTACAGTTGGAACATAAAACTCAGACATTTCTTTAAGACTCTTTGAAACAAGCTGATCTAGATTTAAAGAATCACCTGTTCCATAAAGACTTTTCACTTTTTCAACTTTTGACTTGAGACTCTTTGAAACCTGAAGACTTTGCTTAAGCTCAAGAAGCTGTGCTTCAAGTTGCTGTTTTTCAATTTCAAGAGCTTGAAGCTTTTGATTGAATTTTCTTTTTTGATTGTTCATGTTTTTTTTAAAAACGCTTCGCTCTTGTTGCAGTTCTTTTTTTTGAATTCTTAAATAAGAAATTTCTTCTTGAAAAATCTGATCTGACCCAAAAGCACTCCCTGCACATAAACTACTGACTAACACAAAAATGAGACTCATTATTTTCATGAACTTAAACCCTTCAGCAATAGTGGAACCTGAAAAAACTCTTGTGAACTTGGAGAGAACTGAGAATTGATAAAACTTAAAAGCTCTTTATTTTTTGATTGTGAATAGTTCCATATTTGATTTTTTAGATAAGCATATCCACTTTGATCCGACCCACACTTATAAAAAAACAAACTAAAGCCTGCAGAAACCACTTTGCATTTATAGGTTTGAGAGTCGATTTGTAAGTCTTCCTCTAGTGCCACAAGTCCTTCATTAAAAACCTGCTCGTCCTCAATAAAGTCCAGTGTGGAAACCACATGGTCCATACTTAAGTTCGTTCCATCAAGACTATCAATGATTTCTTTTAACTTTTTTTCTCTTGTTTCCAATCGCAAAGGTAAAGACTTTTTCATTTTAGTATGAATCATCTCTAAAGATTGTTTTAATTGCTTTTGATCTATTGAATCTAAACTTGTCAGATCAAGTCCTTTTTTTAAAGATTCATTTTTTACTTTTAAACTAGAGATCTCAGATTGCAATTTTCTAATTTTAGATTGTACGACAAGCTCTTCAGATTGATGACTCAGCTCTAGTTCTCTCTTAAGATCTTTTTGGGTTTGGATATCTAAATCCAGTATTTGAATCTCTTTTCTTAGCTCAGATAAAACCTTATCATAAGAACTTGAAGCAAAAGATAGGAATGGAAAAACAACAAAAACAAGACAAGAAGCTATAAAGAACAAAGAATTCGCTTTTCTATTATGTTGCTTTTTCATGAACATGCCCTCCCCTAAATCATATCTATATTTTTTGGGTATCAGAGAAAAAAGAACTTGAGTATCTAGATTCAAGTTCTTCACACAATCAAAACAATTCCATTTCTTACTTAGAGATAGTCCATCCTTGGGTCCAGTCTTCTTCTGGCGACTTAATAGCTCCTATAAAATCAACCTCATCAAAAAAGAGAGAACCATTTACAACACTATCAAAGGGTCTTGCTAATACAGCCGTTACTCTGGTCGTCTCATTTGGCAAATAAGAACTTGAAATGTGAACTTCACCATCATCTAGAGCTTTCTCACTCTTCTGGAAACTCAAAAGATCAAAGCTATTTTGACCCACAAATGCAGCCTTAAATCTTTCTGCATCCCACTTACGGCCCATTGGATCAACATCACCATTTTCATCCACATAGTAGGGAACTTCACAAGAAAAAATAGAATCTTTAAAATCAATTGCACCTGTTCTATTTGACAGAGAACTTACGCTCAAACCCTGATTTTTATTTAAATGCTCTTGAGCTAATTTTTCTAAGTCTTCAGGTGACTCAAGTCCTTTTATAACAGATGCGAAACTGTCTTCACCATCAATATCAATACAACCGAGTTTAAAATCTGCGATGATTGAGTGAGACATATTCCCCGCTGTTCCATTCCTAAGATTAAGACCCATTCCTGTTTCTTTTTTAGGATTTGAGCGCATATCCGAACCCAAAAGAGTCAGGTTAGCTAAGCTTGGGTTAGATTGAGGAACCAAACCTGTGTTTTTGCTGTCAGTATCAGCTTCAATGGCCTTATCACC
>CALGNA010000069.1 GCA_937958795.1 uncultured Bdellovibrionales bacterium
AGCAGCAACTGCTGCTGCACTCCCACCACTTGAACCTCCAGGAACCTTATTTAAATCCCACGGATTTTTTACTGATCCAAAAAATGAAGTCTCATTACTTGAGCCCATTGCAAACTCATCCTGGTTTGTTTTACCGATCAAGATAGAACCTGCATTTTGCAACCTCTCAACAACCGTTGCTGAATAAGGTGGCGTAAAGTTTGCTAACATCTTTGAAGCAGCTGTTGTTTTAGTCCCCTTGGTGCAAAACATATCTTTTGCTGCAAAAAATGATCCCTCTAAACGACCCGCCTCTTTGCCTGATTTTATTCTTTTCTCATCAGAAAGCTTTGCGAGCTCCAACAAAGATTCTTCATTTTCAACTGAAATAAAACAATTTAGTTTTTCCTGAGCTTTTTTTACTTTTACAAGGTTCTCTTTTAATAATTCAACAGAACTCATTTTGCCTGATTCTAGGTCTTCAATATTTTGAACTAAACTCATTATAAACCGCCCTCTTTATCAACCACAGGGGGCACCACATAAAAACTATTCTCAAAACTAGGGGCCTGTTTTTTAACCTCTTCATCTTGATCCCAAGCCTCTAATACATCTTTTCGAAGCTCTAATTCGATTGAAGATGGCGTCACAAGTGGCTCTATGCCTGCTGTATCTACCGAGCCCAAGGTATCAAAATGTTGGATAATACTATCTAGCTGCAAAGCTAGCTTTTTTGAGAGATCTACATCCATCTCTAGGCGAGCTAACCTAAAAAGCTTCTCTAGTTCGACTTTACTACGAGCCATTTGTAATCCTTTTCAAATTTTTCAGAACATCAAAGGTTAATTGATAAATTAAACTGTTTTGTTACTAATTTTAAGCCATAAATTGAAGCATTGAGCAATCCTTTGAGGTTTTCAAAACACATAAACACAGACATACTCCCGCATATGAATGAGAAAATTAAATTAAAAGTTGAATCCTTACGCTCTGAGATTGAAAAACATAACTATAACTACTTTGTCCTTGCAGCGCCTGAAATATCAGACCACTCATATGATCAGTTATTCCAAGAACTTGTTGAGTTAGAAAACAAATACCCTGAATTTAAATCTACTTTTTCCCCCTCACAAAAAGTAGGAAGTTTGCCCATTTCTAGTTTTAGCAAGACGACTCACAAGATTCCCATGCTATCCCTGCAAAACTCTTATTCACCTGAGGAAGCGATTGATTTCTATGAGAGAACTCAAAAATTTCTTAAAACGACAAAACCGCTAGAGTTCTTTATTGAACCAAAACTTGATGGCGTTGCACTTGAATTAACCTATACAAAAGGAAAGCTAACCTCAGCAGCAACACGAGGAAACGGCATTACTGGAGAAATGGTCCTCGAAAATGCCAGGACTATCTCAAATGTTCCTCTTGAAATTCCTTCAACCGATTTAGAAATTTTACAGATCAGAGGTGAAACCTTGATGTTTAAAGATGATTTTGAATCTTTAAATTCAAACTTAGATAAAAAATTTGCAAACCCACGAAATGCAACAGCAGGCTCTTTAAGACAATTAGATTCTAGAGTTACAGCCCAAAGACCTTTACGTTTTTATGCTTATTCTTTTGGTTTTATTTCAAATAACTTGAGCTTTAAAAGCCAATCTGATTTTTTATTTAAGTTAAAAGAATGGAAAATCCCTCACTTACTAGATTTTAAAATAGCAAAATCCTCTCTCTACTTAAAGACAAACTCTCCAACAAAAATCATTGAACACTATAAAAAAGTTGAAAAGCTGAGAAACAACCTGCCTTTTGAAATTGATGGTCTCGTTATAAAACTAAATGATATTGAATTACAAAATAAAATAGGTTTTATTTCTAGAAGCCCGCGATGGGCTAGTGCTTTAAAATTTACCCCAACAAAAGTTTTAACTCAACTTTTGGATATTCAGGTACAAACAGGGAGGACTGGCGCCCTTACGCCAGTTGCTAAGCTTGCTCCTGTAGAAGTGGGTGGCGTCATTGTTCAACAAGCATCTTTGCATAATTTCTTAGAAATCATACGCAAAGACATTCGTATTGGAGATCAAGTTTTTATTGAAAGAGCAGGAGATGTGATACCAAAAGTTGATTCTGTGGACTTTAGCAAAAGAAACCCAAAATCTTTGCCTTATCAAATTCCTATGTGTTGTCCCTCATGTAATGTCACTGTAAAACTAGAAGAAGACGAATCTATCCTAAGGTGTGAAAATCCAACATGCCCAGCAATTGTTTACGAAAAACTCAAACATTTTATATCTAAAAAAGCCTTTGATATTGACGGTTTTGGTAAACAAAAACTAAAAAGATTCATAGACTTAAAATGGATTTTAGATCCAAAAGATATCTTTTTATTAAAAAACAAAAAAGAGCTCATTGTAGAGCTTGATGGATTTCAAGAAAAATCTACTACTAAACTGTTGGAACAAATTGAAAAAAAGAAAAGTATTCAGTTCTCACGTTGGATTTTTGCTATGGGCATTAGGCATATTGGCGAAACTGCATCAAAAACTTTAGGAGAACATTTTCAAAATTGGGAAAGCTTATTTAATGCAAGTTTAGAGGAGCTAACTGAGCTTTCTGATTTTGGCGACAAGATGGCAAAAAGTTTATTTGAAACTCTGCAATCCGCATCTTTTAAAAACCAAATTGAAGAACTAACCAAACTAGAGCTTACTCTTGCCAAAGTAGGAGCCAAACAACAGCTTACTTCCACAGCCCTTGAAAACCATGTTTTTGTAATTACTGGTGGATTTTCAAAAGGTCGAAGTTATATTCAAACTCTCTTAGAGGAAAATGGTGCTCAGGTCCAAAAATCTCTAACAAAAAAGACGACTCATCTTCTTTGCGGAGAAAAGCCTGGATCAAAACTAAAAAAGGCCCAAACTATGGGCCTTAAAATCTGTAATTTAGAAGACTTGAAAATTAAAGGTGATCAATATTGATGTCACGGTCCATAACAGTTTTTCTGTTATCGCTTTGTGCATTCTCAACAGCTCTTAGGCATAATTTCTCAATTGCCTCACTTAATTTCTCAATTGTACTTCCAGCTGTATTTAGGTTGCCATTTTCCTTAATTAATCTCTTAACTTTACTGGCAACTACTAGAACTTCTTTTTTTTCATCAGACATGGCTAGTCTCCTTTTAACTCAAAAATCTTACAACGGTCTTAGAAGAGAGGTCAGTCTTTATGAGAATACTGCGGCGCGCAATTAAAGCGGCGCCTCTGCTTCGTATTCTCTACTCTCTTCTTCCTCGTCCTCTTCTTCCTCATCTTCATCGTCTGTTAAGTCAACGACATTCTCTAATATTTCATCTTCAAACCACTCTGCAAACTCGGCCATGACCAGCTCCTTAGGCCACAAAGTCTCATCTTCCACAAAGCCAGCACAAAAGGTCTCAAAAGCTTCTGCTTGATGTTCCTTCAAATGTGCTTCCCAGGAAGCCTCACCCTCAGGTGCCTCCATTATAAAAGCCAATGACTCCTCATCTAAGTTTTCCACAGTCCAAGGCTCTCCACCCTCATCTGGTGCATTTGTATTGAGCCAATTGAGCCACTTCTCAGTCGGGTAGACGACCCAAATCCATAAATTCATAAGTTCCCTCATTTGTTATAATTATTTATCTCACAACTCATTTTCAATTTATACCCAAACTCTAAAGTATTGAAAAGTTTAAAAATCTAGAACCTGACCCTTTTCCCACTTAAATAAGCCAGCCGTTCTTGGCCCCTCTTGTGATGGCTGAATCCAAACAAATGTTTTAGGAAATGCAGAGTTTTGGCAATCCACGTCTAAAAAAGCAGGAGCCCAGGTTCCACAATTTAAATGCTCAACGGGGCCCATCATCTTATGTACGGCTTGGTGCGTATGACCAAATACAACCCTTTTTACCTGAGTTATGTGATAAATTTTTTGCAATATATCTTCTTGAGGTTCTTTTGCTACTTGAGCATAAGATTTCATCGTTCCTGCATAAAAAATAAATAAAGGCAGAAAAAAACAAAAACTGATCAAACTCCAATAAAAAGCCCCGCCAAAAATTGATTGAAAGATTTTTCCGATTGAAAGCCATAAAATAAAAAGCAAAACAATAAGCAAAAACCTATCAATCCAAAGCTCTTTCATAATAGTTCTTGGATACGAAATAGCAGAACTCGTTTGCAACTCTAACAATAGAGGAACAACGCTAGGAGATACATTAGATTTTTCTGCCACACTTTTGTATTTAATGACCCTTTCCATACCCAAAGAAATCCCTGGTGTTATAAAGTCCCAAAGAGCTTCAAAAAAAATTCTGACTCCTCCATTTATCCATTGAAAAAGAATAAAGGGCTGATCTTTTATCATGTATTTTCTAAAGAAATTTAAATACTCAACAAAAGTCATTCGATAGCTTTCATCTGTATGAGGATTAAAGTAACCCATAATATTAACTAAGTATCGAGTTGCTAAGTTACCAAATGGCAGTCTGATTCTTCTTCTTTGGGCTTTAACAATAAATGGCTCTAATGGACTGTTACTCACACAATAGGGATCATATTGATGGCCATGCTCAATATAAGTGTCTCCATTGGAAATGTAGAACCACTCGCAAAACTTTAAGACACCTGTAGTTTTTTCATTTACCAAGTGGTTCCAAATTAAATTCTGAACAGCTTCAAACTGCAAATCAATATCGTGATTTCCTACTATAAAAACAACTGAATGCCCACGATCTAAATATTTTTTTAATATATTAAAAAAAACCAAGTGGTCCTTAAGGATGATCTCCATCTTATAAAGACTTTTTGCTTCTTCTGGATGAAGCCCAATTTTTTTTTCTGTTTTAGACACTTTAAAAACGGGTTTATCAGGAGTTTTAGTTACCTCATCAAAGTCTAATACATCTCCATTTAAAACAATTTCAAACTGATCTTCCGGGTATTTCATTAATAGTTGCTCTAGCAACTGACATAAATCTTGGTCACAACCAAACTCAGTAGATTTATATTTTTTCCATAATGGCTTCTTAGGGTCTATCTCTTGAAACTGAGTTAAGTGAATATCACTAAACACAATAGAATGGAGGCTTTTATTAGAATGCTCTTGTTTCACTTGTCCCTCGTTGCAAAAATAAGGTATCCCACAAGTAATGGAGGAGTCTACTTTGGATAAAAAAAACAAATCAGCATCGACCCGTCTCATTCACGGAAAAACTGTGGACCCTTCATGGGACTTCTCTAAGCACTTAGTCCCGCCGATTACGTCTTCAACCACATACCGCCTTGAGTCTACAGAGCGCGGGCATGAAGGCTTTAAAGAGTTCTTAAACCCACACTCTGACAAGCCCATCTGGGTTTATGATCGTTTAGATGAGCCAAACTGTATGATGCTTGAAAATCAGATGGCTGATTTTTGCAATGGTGAGGTTGGAGTAGCTTTTTCATCAGGAATGTCGGCAATTTCAAGCCTTTTTTTAGCTCTACTTAAACAAGGGGACACTGTTTTAGCTCACAGAACTGTCTATGGTTGTACTCACAATCTTTTTCAAAACTGGATGTCTCGCCTTGGCATAAAGGTCATCTGGACAAATTTATTAGATTTACCATTATTAAGCTCTTTATTAAAAGAACATACACCAAAGCTTGTCTATATGGAGAGTCTTACTAACCCAACTCTTGAGCTTTTGCCCCTTAAAAAAATTGTAGCAACTATAGAGTCTTACAACAAAGACACCAACTCTGAGGTGGTTTCAGCAGTAGATAATACCTTCCTAACTCCCCACATCCTAAAACCCCTAAATATGGGAATTGATTTTGAGATTCACTCTCTAACAAAAAGTCTTTCTGGTTTTGGCACAGAAATGGGAGGCATGGTTGTTTGTAGTAAAAAACACGAGATTTCACTTAAACTTGTAAGAAAAGACTTCGGTGGAGTTCTTCATCCGTCTTCAGCTTGGTCCATTCTGCAACACGGACTTAGTACTTTGGAAATTCGACTCAAAAAACAGCAAGAATCAGCTGCAAAAATAGCAAGTTTTTTAGAGGGACATCCCAAAATTGGCAAAGTCATTTACCCAGGTTTAGAATCTTATGAACAAAAAGACTTAGCCACAGAACTTCTAACTTCTGAAACTCATGGGTTTCAACCTGGCTTTTTAATTTCTTTTGAATTGAAAAGCTCTGCTGACAAATCAGATACTTTTCTTAACTTAATTGCT
Organism: uncultured Bdellovibrionales bacterium; assembly: GCA_937958795.1. Classification (GTDB taxonomy): domain Bacteria; phylum Bdellovibrionota; class Bdellovibrionia; order Bdellovibrionales; family UBA1609; genus CALGNA01. The sequence continues at coordinate 6,215 of CALGNA010000069.1, forward strand.
AAAAACTCTTATTCTATAACACTTGCCGTAAGCTTGGGACTAACAAGAACTCTCATTCAAATGCCCTCACTTATGACTCACTGTACGCTAGATGCTGATGATCAAGCCTCTTCTGGTATTTCAAGAAAGCTCATCAGACTTAGTGTTGGTTTAGAAGACCCTCAAGATATTATAAATGATCTTAAAAGTAATTTAGAGCAAACCGTATAAGCCGGGGTTATAATATATGCGATTTTTATTAAAACTGATTCTTATTGTATCACTTATGATTTTATTTCTTATGTCAGGATTTTTCCTTAAACATCTTGTTCCTTGTAAACAAAGATTCAGAAGAAAACTACTTATTAAAAATACAGGCTTCTGGTGCAAAGGCATTGCTTTAGCCTTAAATTTAAAAGTCAGTATTTCTGAGAAATTTACGAACTCAAATGACAAGGCAAAATTTCTTATTGCCAACCACATGTCCTATATTGATGTTATAGCCATGTCCTGTAAAATTCCTACCCTTTATATTACCTCTGTCGATATGAAGCAAAATGGCTTTCTTGGATGGCTAACACAAATGGGTGGCTGCCTATATGTTGAAAGAAGAAATCCAAAAGACCTTCACAAAGAAGTTAAAAAAATAAAAGAAGTGCTAGATTCTAATGTAAATGTCACTCTTTATCCAGAAGGTACCAGCTCTAATGGCCTAGGCATTTTGCCTTTTAGAAAAAGTCTTTTTCAAATTCCATTTACTTCCGAATCTGAAATTCAGCCTGTCATCATGTCTTACACGAAAATAAATAATAAACAGTTTAGTGTAGAAAATTGCGATAAAGTGGCCTGGTACAAAGGCATGACTTTTCTTCCTCATTTTATTGAACTCTTAAAACTCAAAAAAATTGAAGCTCATATTGGTCTATTAGATACACTTTTACCAAATAATTTTGAGAACAGAAAAACTCTTTGTGATTTTGTTGAAGATCAAATAAATCTTAATTACCCCTATGATGACAAAGATAATTTTAGAAGCAAGTTACCTGAGGTTGCATTGCTAGAATCTAAATGAGTCTTGATAAAAATTTTAATGCAAACATTCTATCCAAATTAGGAAGATCAAATTTTTTTGAAATTGGCTCAGGCATGGAAGGAATGATCTTTGGATCACAAAACTCTAATGAAATAGTTAAAATTTGGAATTCTAAGACTCTAGATCATCTCCTTTTATTAAAAAAATTCTATGCCTCATTTAACAACAAATTAAATGGAATCCAAACCCCTTTCATCAAGGAGATTCACCAATACAATGGCCAAAGCGTGACAATAGAAAAAAGGCTCCCTGGCACAGCTTTAAGTAATCTAATATCACTTACAGATCCATTACCATCAAACATTGCTGTTAAAGCTCTGATAAAGGCCTTCTCAGAAATGGAACTCATAACAGAAGAAACAATGAAAGCTTTGCCTATTTTAAATGATACAAAAACTTTTTGGTCTAAGAAATCTTGGTCTGAATCGATAATGTCTAATATCAAAACAAAACGATTTAAATTTACTACACAATTAGATCGAGATATTAAAAACTTAGATATTATTTTAGATGCCATTCACGCCTTTCTTCAAAATCGATCTGAAAAACCCCTTAACCTCATACACGGAGATTTATTCCCAGAAAATATTCATGTTTTTGAGAACGGCTATCTTAGCTCGATTCTTGATTTTGGTTTTATGTCTACACTTGGTGACCCAGCTTTTGATGTCAGCATCTCCTCAGCTATTTACAATATGTATAACTCATGTGCCTCTAAACATGATGATTTTTTAGTCGATATACTTGTGGATCAACTGGGCCATGATAAAACAACTCTTCTTGCATATAGAGCTGTTTATGCATTGCTTACTTCTCATGCTTATGACCCTAGCGGCGAAGATGGCCACTATAAGTGGTGTATAAAAATGATCAACCGCTCAGATGTTCAGTCTGCATTAGGACTCTAAGCATAACTCAATAAAAAAAAGCCCTTTCAAATGAAAGAGCTTTTATATTCTAATTAAAATTTGAGTAGCAACTAAACTAACTGGGGCTAGATCGCCAAGTTTAGGTGCTGAAGTGTTTCCATAGTTAATCCACCAGAAGCTAAACCATTATCAGCCTGGTACTTACTAACTGCTCTTAAAGTTTGGCTGCCCATAACTCCATCAATTCCGCCTGGGTTATAACCTTTATCAGATAATGCTTGTTGAAGCTTGGTTACAACGCCAGGAGTTGTATTTGTTTTACAAAGAATAGACTGCCACTCAATACTAGACTCTTGTACAATCTTATCTCTTGTTACAACTTTCGTTTCTGCAGGTATTGTTGTTACAGTTGAAGTCGGAGGGTTCACCATAACTTTTACTTTTCTTACTTCTGTAATAGCAGGGATGATAACTTCTTCTGTACGAGCTGGCTCATCAATAACTTTTTTCTTAAACGTTTCATAAACAGCAGGAACTTCAACTTCTTGAGTTGTCTCAGGAGTTACTAAAACTGTCTTTTTTACAGTTTCATAAACAGCAGGCTCTTCAACAAGACATAAAATTTCACCTGTTGCTTCATCAACTTTCGTCACAGGTCCAGTCCCTTGCTTCCAGTATTTTCTTGCAGGAGTTTTTAGAACTTGCTCTTCTTGAGTTTCATAAACTGCCGGAACGGTAACAAGTTTAGTAGAAGCTGCTTTCACTTCAATTTGCTCTTCTATAACCTTATAAGTAGCAGGAACTGTTTTATACTCAATTCTCTCTTCCTGAAGTATAACAACTTGATCTTGCTCTTCAAAAGTAGCTTCAATAGTTTCAATCTTTTCAGAAGCTTCTTTTAACACAATCGTTTCTTCAACAGGCTCTGTTTTAGCAGGTACATTTACACGTGCATAACATTCACCAGCTCTAGCATTAGGTGGATACATATCACCCGTAGGGAATACCGCATTTCCAGCAGCATCTAAACCAGTAGTAGCTTGGCTGCTAACATCTGTAGCCATAGTAGCTGCTTTTTCTACAGCATTTGTAGTCGTGTAATCTGCTGTTTTCTGACTTGAGCTACACCCAACCAGACCTATTAATGCGCAAGAGGCAATAAAGCCTATTAACTTGTTCATAGAGCTCTCCTTTAAAATTTTAAGCTTCAATTCAAACACTAAACACATAAATTCATAGGGGCAAGGGAGTCAAGAGCTTCAGCTACCAGATTTAGCCTTTGCTCGAGATGACTTTTTTGGGCCTAGCTGTATCCACCAAACAGAAAATATTGATAATTCATATAAAAGCCAAAGTGGAGTCATGAGCAAAAGTAAACTTAAGGCATCAGGCGGTGTAATAAAAGCGCATAGGGTTGTTAGTAAAACGAGTGCATAACCTCGATTTTTTCGTAGCCACTGAGGAGTAATCACTCCCATTGCACCTAAAATACTTAATGCTAGTGGCAATTCAAAAGCAGCACCAAATACCACTGATGTAAGGGTAAAAAACTTTAAATACTCTCTAATGCTAATAAAGGCTTTATCTTTTTCAGACCCAAAATTAAACAAAAAGTGAAAAGCCGTTGGGTAAACCACATGATACACAAATAGAAGGCCAGCTATAAAAAGTATAATCCCCGATATGACAAAAACCCCGCCCCATTTTTTCTCATTTTGATAGAGGCCTGGAGCTATAAATCGCCAGATTTGAAAAATCCAAACCGGACAAGTCACTACAATGGCAGCAAAAAATGCGACTTTTACATAAGAAAAGAATTTATCTGTGACTCCTGTATAAATAAGGCCACCAGACCCACTCTTTTCTAAGTATGGCTCAATAGGACCTCTTATGAGGTCAAAAATATTTTCTTTATAAAACCAACAAAGTACAAAACCAATCCCTAGTGCAAAAACCACGTACAGAACTCTATTTCTAAGTTCCCTTAAATGCCCAATTAAAGAATCTTCTTCTTTTCGAGCAGCCATTTAAGTTTTTTCCTCGCTAGGAGTTTCTTCATAATCAGAGCTGGTCTCCGTTCCGTCTATATAGTCTTCAACATCTGTATGGTCTTCTATAACATGCTCATTATCATGGTCAGACTCACTTAAGAAGTCTTCAACCGGGTCTGCAACTTCATTTTCGCTGCTGTTTACCTTTTGGTTAACTTCATCAACTTCAGACATAAAACTATTTGAAATATCTTGAGTCGATCTTTTAATTTCATTTAAAAATCGGCTCAACTTACGTGCAAGTTTCGGCAAGTCTTCTGGACCTACAAATACAAGAGCCACTATAAAAATAACTGCAATTTCAGTAAAACCTAAGTTTGGCACAATCTTTGTACTATCTGAAAGCTAATAAGAAATCAAATTAGAATGTAAGCGACTTTTTTAAGAACTCTTTGCAAGGACCTATTGCTGAGCCTTTATTTTTTGATCAACTGGAATTTGACCTAATTCAATTAATTTTTTTAAAGCATATTTAGATTGAGTTTTCCCATATAAATCATGAAGCCTTAAAATATCCTGTTTATATTGATAAAAAAGAGTATCTCCTAAACAACTTAAAAGAGAAACTATTTGAGAAAAGTGTTGTGACAACAAAGAAAACAACTCAACACCTGATTTGTCTTGATGACTAGAAGAGAGCTGATCAAAAGCAAGCCTTCCCATTCCTTCATAAAAATCCACATCAACAACTTTTCGTTTTAATGAAGAGCTAAACAACCCACTCAAACAAAGAGAGTGATCGCCCACCAATCTGAGTATTCTTTTTCGTTCAGCAATAGACTCATTCTGAGCAGATAAAATTTTAACTGAAAGCATTTCATCTAAAAATAATGGCTCATTTTGAGTAACAGACTGGTTGAGCAAATCTACCAAATAAATGTAACAATTCTGAGGAGGCATATAGCCCAAGTCTTTACTCGCCTTTTTTAATTCATCAGCAAAAAAAGCTTGAGCCGTGGTTAATAAGTTTTCTGAATTAAATTCCATTACACCTACTTGTCGGATTCCTTAAGTCACAACTTAAATATCTCAAAGTGAGATTTATTTAAAATCTCTTAAATTTTAATTTCTTTTGTCCCACCCGTCATAACATAAGGTTTATTTTTTAATCCTAAATTGTTAATTTGACTTAAAACATCCTCATATTTAAAGTCCCAATCCCAATCTGGATTTAAAATTGGATCTAAAGACTGATTATAGAGTTTAGTGTCCATAATAGCATCCGCTATAGCATATCTATTTTCTAAATTAAGTTCTAGTTTGCCTCTAAATTTTTCATAAGAGGATCTAAAGATATCTTCAGGTAAGCTCAATAAAGAGTCTAATATCTCTTTAAAACAATCATAAGATTCTTGAGTCTTAGCAGGATCACATCCTATATAAAAATATAAAACTCCGCCTTGTGGACTTTTTCTTAAAAAACTTCCCGCCGAATAACAGAGGCCTCTCTTCTCCCTAAGCTCTTGAAATAAGAGACCTGATTGACCACCTAAATATGAATTTAAAACATTTAGCAGATAAAGTGTTTTTTCTGATTCAGCATTAGTTAAACTCTGTTTTATCGGGTAGCCTAATATAAGCTGTTCTTGTTCTTTTTCTAAGTGAATGTGATTATAAAATTGTGTTCCTAATACTGGCTTTGGAAAAGAAAGTTGACTCCCCTGTTTTGATAAAAAACTAGGAAACTCTGTAGTAAAAGTTTTTTGGCACCAAGATAAATTTTCATCTGACCCTAACCATATACTATCAAATTTTTGACTTAATAGCTTGTCTTTATAGTCTAAGATATTTCTTAAATTTAGATCATTTAATTTTTTCTCATCGCCCATTTGATCAAAAGAAAACACTTGGTTTGGAAAAATCATTTTTTGAAGGTTTTTAAGCGTGTATTCAAGAGCTGAATCTTTTTCTCTTTTTTTATATTCTAAAATTTTATCTCTTTCTCTTTGAAATGTAACCTGATCAAAAGATGAGTCCTCAATCAAAAGATTCATTAAGTTAATATTATCTAAATTATTTTTTTGAAAATCAGACAGATAGAGACCAGAAAAAAACCTTGAACTCCAATAGCCAAACTCTAATGCATTATGTGATAACTTCTTGGCCACTTCTCTTTCTGAAAGGTTTGAGGTTTTCCTAAGCCACATTTGTTTAAACAAATAAGAAACTCCAGACTCCGGTATATCTTCTAATAGCATGCCACCTCTACAGGCAGACATAAAAATCCAGGATCCTTTCTCTTTTTGAGGAAAATAATCAATCTCTAAGTTTTTATTTTCTTTTTTTTCACTTACAACTTCTTCTTTAACACCTAAACTCACCAAGTCTCCAGATATAGCTTCAACTTTAAAATTAAAAAATGACTCTAAGGATTTATTTATATCTCCATCCGATGATATTGAAGGACTCCCCTTTGATTGCAGCATATATAAATTTGATTTTTTTAAAAGACTATAAACAGTTTGTAAATTTTCCGAAAAACCATTTTTTATAAATTCTTCTCGTTGCGAAAAATCATAGGTAGGATCTCCCCCAAAATACAAACCTGATCCAAATGTTGCGGCCAAACTTTGAGTATTCTCTCTCTTTTCCTGCTCATACCTATTTGTTTGATTGATCCAAGCATCAATTTCTTCTTGTTTCAGCTTTTCAAAAAGGCTTTCTTCAAATATTTTTTTAACAGAATCTAGTAACTCTACTTCTGAGTCTTCATTTTTTAATAAAAATTGGATTCCTAGAAAGTTTCCATAATTACCAAGGTTTTCAAATCCCCCTAAGCTGAGACATTTTTTTTCATCAACTACTAGGGTATTGTAAATTTTAGATCCAGCACCTCTTAACCTATTTTTTATAAAAAATGTAAGATGGTTTTCTTCCTCTGTTGTTAAGTCTCCAAAAGTCCAACACAAACTCATGTTGTTACCTTTAAAGTCCGTCTTATTAAAAAAATACTCTGGCTTTGCCTTAAGCGGTATATCTTCTACAACAGACTTAGACTTAAAGTGATCAAAATTTTCATTAGGTGATTCTTTTAATTTAAAAAAATTCTTTTCTCCACCAACAACTACCATAAATAAATTATCACTTGAATATCTTCTATTAAAAAATTCTTTAAACTGTTCAGAATGAAAATTTTTAATATCTTCTTCATAACCTATAACAGGATCTTTATATTCATCCACGTGATTAAAAATCTTCTCATATACAAAACGCCAGTGCTGTCGTGATTCAGAGTCTAAGCCTCTTTTAAGTTCTTCTAAAATAACTTTTCTTTCAATATCAATCTCTTCAGGATCAAAAGTAGGACTTTGAACCATATCAGCTAATACTTCAAAAGCTTCTAATGATTTTTTCTTGGGGACTGTAATCTCATAAACAGTCTGATCAGTAGACGTATAGGCATTGAACCTACCTCCACAGGACTCTATTAAGTCCGATTTTTCTAAACCGCTAAATTTTTCAGTCTTTTTAAACAACATATGTTCAATAAAATGACTGATTCCTTTTTCTTTAGGTTTTTCATGAGCACTTCCATTCTCTACCCAAGCCTGGAGGGATACTCCACGACGGCCAGGGTCTGCTAAGTGAATAACTCGAATACCTGTTGCAGTTAAATACTTGTCAAAAACAAATTCCTTCATATATGAACCTCTTGTGTCATCATTAAGTCTTTACGTTCATTTCCCATTCTGTCTACAAGCTTGCTGGTATTGCGATTTTTATACCAAAGAAAGTACCAATCAAAGCCTTTATTCAGATTACTTGAATTTAGTTTTAAGAGAAATTTCTTCTACTAAATACTCGACCCCTGCTGAAATTAAAACCCTCTACCTCGGTGGAGGCACTCCCAGCTTGATGCCTCCTTATTTTCTAGAAAAAATACTGTTTGAGCTCGAAAAGTCCGGCTATAATATCTCTAATATCCAAGAAATGACTCTTGAGGTTAATCCAGGCACTCTTGAAAAAAATAAATTAGAAGAATTTTTAAAATTAGGAGTGAATCGACTCAGCCTAGGTGTCCAAACCTTTTCAGATAAGCACCTAAAAAAACTAGGTCGAAAACACACCTCAAGTACTACAAGGGAAACTCTGCACTTATTTCAGCATTTTTCAGTTAATTACTCAGTAGATTTTTTGTTTGGACTGCCAGAACAATCAGAACAGGAGTTTTATACGGATGTTGAAGAGTTTGCTAAACTAAAGCCCCAACACATTAGTTGCTACAATCTTACGATTCCTCAAAACCACAAGCAGCAAGCCCTTAGACCAACAGATGATAGGCAAAATGAATGGATAAAAAATCTCTCCTCATATCTCAAAAGCCATGACTATAATCATTATGAAATCTCAAACTTTGCTCAAC
>CALGNA010000070.1 GCA_937958795.1 uncultured Bdellovibrionales bacterium
CTAAGAACTCATTGGGAATATAATAAGTTAGGATCTATAAAACACTAAAATACTGCATATTTGTAAAAAATATGCACTTTTAGCACTCATTTAATAAATAAACTTGAACGATTTAATTTAAAAAAAACTTTAGGCCTAAACTATAGCCTCAAGCTTCTCCGTCGCTTCAGAAAGTTCTACAAATAGCTTATCTATCTTTTTTTGGAGCTGACCGATTTGCATGTACTCATTAGCCAGGTTTGCCTTAGGGTCTTCTGCTAAAAGCTTCTCAACATTTTTTTGCTTTTCTTCTAATTGCTGTTCAAATTTTAGGATTTTCTCTTCTGCGTTTTGAATAATTTTTTCAAAAGGACGCCTTCGTTTTTTAAGTTCTTTTAAAGGTGTAGAGAATGTCTTTTCCGGCTCATCAGCTTCAACATCATCAGACCCATTAGACTCTTCCCAACCAAACTTACTTAAAAATTCCTTGTAAGTGCCTTTAAAAAACTGCGCTGAGTTTTTTCTAAAAACAACTAGAGATGTTGCAAGATCATGCAAGACATCTTCATCATGAGTGACAAATATGACTCCGCCCTGAAAAGACTTAATCTGTTGCTTTAAGCCCTGAATAGATTCCATGTCTAAATGGTTTGTTGGCTCATCCAACAGTAAAACATTACAAGGCTTGGCTAACACCTTACCTAACAAAACTCTGCTTTGCTCTCCACCAGATAAAACTTCAATTCTTTTCTCAGCCATAGCCCCCGGGAACATCATAGCACCACATATGGCTCTCACTTGAGTTAAACTTAAACTCACATTCTCTTCTTGAATCTCTTCTAAAACCTGACTTTTTGGATTTAAATCTTTTCTATTTGTTTGCTGATAGTAACCAAGGACGGTCTCTGGATGAAGATTGATCTCTCCTGTTTGAGCCGTTAACTGCTTAGCAAGAACATTTAAAAGGGTCGTCTTACCCTTACCGTTTGGACCTACAATAGCTATTCTTTCGCCTTTCTTTAACTCAAAACCAACTCCCTTAAACAAAGGCTGATCTGGATTAAAACCAAACTGTAATTTTTCACAAGACATTAACTTTTTAGCTGGTGTTTCTTTAAAGCTAAATTTAAAGCCCATATTTTGGATCTGACCAAGCTCTTCCATGTTGCCCAGCTTCTGAAGCTGCTTTAACTTAGATTGGGCTTGTGCAGCTTTTGATGCTTTAGCTCCAAATCTATCCACAAACTTTTGAAGCTCTTGTTTTTTACGATCTGTATTTTCTTTTTCTCTTATGTAGATATCTTCGTCTATCATCAACTGAGTGTAATACTTGCTAGGTCCACCTTTGATTTTTTTAAGCTTCTCACGATGTATCCCCATTGTATGAGTCACAACACTTTCCATAAAGGCACGATCATGGGTAATCAAAAGCACTTCGCCATCATAGGTTTTTAAAAACCGCTTCATCCATACCAAACTCTGAATATCTAAATAGTTTGTTGGCTCATCTAGTAGCAGCAAACTTGGCTCAGCGACTAGTGCCTTGGCTAATTGAATTCTTAATTGAAAACCACCTGAAAATTCTTTTGGGTCTTTTTCCATATCCTTTTGATTAAAACCAAGACCAAATAAGATCTTCTCAGCTCGGTAAGCTTCATAAGACAGCTCTTCTGGTAAAAATCGACAGACCTCTTCAAGGAGCTTTTCCTCTTCAAAATGAATATGCTGGTCTAAGCAGCCAATATTGTAATTTTTAGGTATGATAATTTTGCCTTCATCAGCAGACTCTTGTTTTAAAATGATTTTAACAAGTGTACTTTTTCCTGTTCCATTGCGTCCAACAAGGCCTATCTTTTCAGATTTTCCTACTACAAAAGAGACATCACTAAATAAAGGGCGACCTGGGTAGGATTTTGCTAGTTGCGAAGCTTGTATCATGGATTTCAACCTAAAAGATCTTCCTTAAGAGTCAAATTCTATTTTATGTTTGAGCCTATTTAGGGGCTAACACTTATAAACTTGAGAACAGGAAGCGCATATATCATTATCACCGAATGAGTCAAAATTACGAAAAAGAAGTCTTATCTCAACTTAAAAAAGCCAAACCTGATTGTAAGCTTAATCTTTACAACTGTGGTACCAAAATGCTTGGGCACTCTATCCCTCAACTCAGAGAACTTTCTATCAAAGGCTTTTCGTTTGAAACTCAAAACTACCAAAAAGATGAAAAAATTTGGTTTGATATTTGGAAGAGCTCAGACATCTTTGAAGTTCAATACCTTGCACTCTTTTTCCTAACTCAGCCCACAAGTGTGAGCCTAACTGATCTTGCTTTTCAAGATTTTAAACGAACATTCAAGTGGCTCCCCTATCTCAATAATTGGGCCCACTCGGATACAATTTCGGCCTTTTATCACAAAGGTTTTCAACAACACGAAAAAGAATTTAAACCCTATTTAGAAAAATGGAACCAGTCTAAAAACTCATGGCTCAGACGACAAAGTATTTTGCCCATCTACTACTACATCAATAAAAACAGATCCTATCCTAAATACTCATTTGCAAAAAAACTTTTTGATTCACTGAAGTTTGATCCATACTACTATGTGCAAAAAGCGGTGGGCTGGACCATTCGAGAGTCCTACAAACTTTACCCAGTTGAAACTCTTTCATATATTGAAAAGAACCTAAAACACCTGAACCCTACAGCCTACTCGACTTCTGTGGAAAAATTAGATCCTAAAATCAGAAAGCAATTTAAGGAACAAAGAAAAGTTTTAAGAAGTAAGGCTGATGCTATTAAGCTCATATATTAAAACTTAGTTTGAACAGATAAGCCTTAGCCTTAACTTGAACTTGAAACAGCAAAAAGAACATCTGGATTATCACGTGTCATCCAGGTTAGATCCCACTCAGAGTCTAATAAAACAACTGGGTGATTGTAATGATCGTGATAGATGACTCCAGTGAAGCCTTTTATTTCACCCATATAAGGAGTCCCATCTGGCTCTTTTAACCAACGCGCTAACTCCCAAGGCTCTTTATCTAAGCGAACATCAAGTTTGTATTCATCTTTTAACCTATGAAGAAGCACATCAAATTGTAACTCTCCTACAACGCCTAATATACTTTCCTGTCTTCCAACATTAGGGTCATAAAAAAGCTGAATAAGACCTTCTTCTATTAAATGCTGAACAGCTTTTTGCATTTGCTGTCTCTTAAGTGCGTCTCTAATATAGAGCTTCCCAAAAACTTCTGGTGAAAATCGGGGCATCCCTTCAAAAGTCCAAGAGGCACCCGTGGTTACAGTATCCCCTATCTGAAAATTCCCTGTATCATTCACACCAATAATATCTCCGCTATAGGCTTCATCTACTGTTTGTCGATCTTGTGCTGTAAACTGATTAGCATAGGACAAACGCAAATCTCTTCCCAAT
>CALGNA010000071.1 GCA_937958795.1 uncultured Bdellovibrionales bacterium
GAGTCTGAATTTTTTGGTCATGAAAAGGGTGCTTTTACTGGTGCTGAAGAGAGAAAAATTGGTAAATTTCAATTTGCCAATGGAGGTACTTTATTTTTGGATGAAGTTGGAGACTTGTCTACTCTGATGCAAGTTAAGTTATTAAGAGTTTTGCAAGAAAAAGTCTTTACCCCTGTCGGTTCAAATCAAGAGATCGAAGTAGATGTTAGAATTGTAGCAGCAACAAATAGGCCTCTTGAAGAGATGATGAAAGAGGGTAGCTTTAGATCTGATTTGTATTACAGACTTAATGTGATGCCTATTTTTTTACCAGAGTTAAAAAATAGAGTTGAAGATATTGGACATTTGGTTGAGCTTTTTATTAAAAAATTTAATTTAGAGCATAAGAAGAGTATTGAGAAAGTAAGTCCTGATGCTCAAGGTATTTTAAAGTCATATCCGTGGCCTGGTAATATCCGTGAACTTGAAAATGTAATTGAACATGCTTTTATTTGGTCTGAGGGAACAACCATTGAGTCTGGACATTTGCCTGTTGGGTTATTGCGTTCCTCGAGCCAAGAGACCGATTTAGATGGGAACCTACAAATTCAAGATTCAGCTATTCATATACAAGAAGACCAGCAAGTTCCAAAAGAAACCCATGTTGTCATTCAAGGTGAGGATTTAGAGTTTTCTAAACAAAAAGAGCAATTTGAGATCGCTTTTATAAGAAAAGCTCTGAGACTTAATAAAGGCAAGGTAAATCAAACGGCCTTGCAGGCTCAAATCCCAAAAAAAACTCTTCTGAGAAAATTGCAAAAATATGAGATTAATCCTCGAGATTACTTTGATAATCCGTGATATCTTACCTGCTTAATATGAGAACTTAACACTAAGCGATATCTTAAGCTGGAATTGATTGAGGGCTCTTCTTTTCCTACTCTAATGAGGCTTTCTCGGGTTTAATCTGTTAAGATTTCGAGTGAATATTTTAGTATAATTTAGTAGTTATTAGGGCGTATGGCAAAAAAATCATTTCCACCTCAGGCATATACAAAGGACGTCCTAGTTGCAGCTATTGATTGGCTCGCCTATCAACCTCAACATGTACGTGAAGGTGTGACTCATACAGATGATCTTATTGCCTTGTATACAAGAGCAATGAGGTTGGAGCCCGCTGGTGGTGGAAACTTGGGACGTAAACCAAGAGGTGGAGAAACAAGTGCTAGTGCTCAGGCTTTCTCTACAGAATTAAAATCATTAGCCCAAAATATATCAGGTTTTAATCAGTCTGAACTAAAGCAATCTGAAGTTAATCATGCAGATGATAAAAACCACTCTGTTCAAAAGAGCGAATCACTTCAAGTTTTAAGAGAAAATAACTTGAGTCATAACTCTGCTTCAAGAGACTTTGTTCAAAGAGAAATTGTAAATGAAGACTCAAATCTAAAAGAGTCAAAACTAAGAGAATCAAGTCCTAGACTCAATAACTCAAGAGAGTCCGTGTTGTCAGTGCATTCATTTCCTCAGGTCAAGGTTCAGGCTTCAGGCGAAGCTACTCAGGAAATTGAAAATAAAAAACAAGAGTGGACCAGCGAACTAAAAAATGAGAATAAAATGCAAAGTGCTCATCGGTCTGAGGCGCTAGAGTCTACTAGCAGTAAAATATCTGCAGAGGCTAAAAGAACTAAAAATAAAAAAATCCAGCCAAGTCCTTTGGCAGATGTACTAGATGAGCAATCTTTGGCTGCAGTTACTTGGTTACAAGCAAAAATGAACCTATCGACCCAAAATGAGGCTTTAAGAGTTCTTATTTCTTTTGGGGAAAAAAAACTAAAATCCCTTTTTTCTGAGGATATAAAATAAATGGCAGATGAAGCTGTTAACTATAGAGATACATTAAATTTACCTAAAACTGATTTCCAAATGAGAGGACAGTTGCCTAAAAGAGAGCCTGAAATGATAGGTGCATGGACTGACAGCAGTCTGTATCAAGAAATTTCAAAGAAAAATGAAGGAAGACCTTTGTTCACTCTTCCTGACGGTCCCCCATATGCAAATGGTAAAATTCACTTAGGCCATGTTTTAAATAAGGTCTTAAAAGATATTACGATTAAGTATAAAAACATGTCAGGTTATCATGCTGTTTTTGTGCCAGGTTGGGACTGTCATGGTCTTCCAATTGAACATAAGATCTTAGAAGCTTTAGAAAAAAAGAAAAAAACAGTTCCTAAAGAAGTTCTTCGCAAGCTTTGTAGAGAAGAAGCTTTAAAATGGGTACATGCTCAAAAAGAACAATTTATTCGACTTGGAATTTTAGCTGATTGGGAAAACCCGTATTTAACGCTTAACCCAGGCTACGAAGCTGAAACAGTCCGGCAGTTAGCAGAAATTAATGATCAAGGCTTTTTAGTAAGAGGTGAAAAGCCTATTTACTGGTGTGTCAAAACCCAAACTGCTTTGGCTGAGGCTGAAGTTGAGTATCAAGAAAAAAAATCAGACTCTATTTATGTAAAATTTGAACTTACTTTTGATGGTCAAAAAAAACTTGCTCTTGATAAAAAAACTTCAATTTTAATTTGGACAACAACTCCTTGGACTTTGCCTGCAAACTTAGGAATAAGTTTCCATCCTGACTTTGAATATGCGGCTTATGAATATGACAACGAGTATATTGTTCTAGCAAAAGAAAGAGCTTCAATTTTAAAAGAAGAGGAAATATTACCTAGTTTAGGCGCTGAAGTTAAAAGTTTTGTTGGTAAAGATTTTGAGAAACTTCAGGCAAAGCATCCTTTTTTAGAGAGGACGAGTCTCTGTATTTTAGGCAATCATGTTACGTTAGAAGCGGGAACAGGTTGTGTTCACACGGCACCTGGGCATGGATTAGATGATTACAAAGTAGGTTTAAAATATGGTTTAGAGCTTTTGTGTCCAGTAAGCGCTAATGGTGTCTTATTTGGTGATGTTGGTGAGGGCCTAGAGGGTGTTCATGTCTTTAAAGCAAACCCTATTGTTATAGAAAAATTAAAAGAAAATAAGAGTTTAGTTTATCACACTCAGTTTAAGCACAGTTATCCACATAACTGGAGATCTAAAACACCACTTATTTATAGGCTAACACCGCAGTGGTTTTTAGAGGTTCACCAAGAAGGAAAAAGTATACGAGATAAGGCCTACGGGTTAAGTAATGAAGGTATAGAGTTTATTCCTGAGTGGGGAAGGGCTCGAATGAAGGGGATGCTAGAGACGAGGCCTGATTGGTGTTTAAGTCGCCAAAGAGCTTGGGGTGTTCCACTTCCAATTTTTTATTGCACATCCTGTGAGACTCCCTTGGTAGATTCAAGCATTATGAGAAAAGTAGCTGATAAAATGGAGCAAGGTTCTGGTATTAATGAATATTTTGAAAATGCTGAAGCTCATAATTTTACAGAAGGTGCTAGTTGTTCTAGTTGCAGTAAGTCTGAATTTAGAGCAGGTCAGGATATCTTAGATGTTTGGTTTGATAGTGGTATTTGTCATTCAGCGGTTCAAAAGAAGCGTGAATTCATGGAGTATCCTGCTGATGTTTACTTAGAGGGTAGTGATCAGCATAGAGGATGGTTCCAGACGGCCTTACTGTCTGCACTGGGTTCTGGAAAAGAAGCTCCATTTAAGACCTTGGTAACTCATGGTTTTGTGAACGATGCTAAGGGTAAGAAAATGAGTAAAAGCCAGGGGAATGTGATTTCTCCTGAAGAAATTTATACTAAACAAGGTGCTGAAATTTTAAGACTTTGGGTGGCTTATGAGGATTACGGTAATGATGTTAATGTAAGCCAGGAAATCTTCCAAAGAGTAATTGAGACATACAGACGCCTGAGAAACAGCTATAGGTTTTTGCTTGGTAATTTATATGATTTTAACCCAGAAAAAGATACTTTAAATTATGACCAGCTCTTATGGATAGATAAATGGGCTCTGAGGAAATTAGATCAGACTTTACAACAGGCTCATGTGCACTATGAAAATATGGATTTTTATAAGGTCTTTCATTTGATCAACCGCTTTTTTACTGTAGATTTGAGTGCTAGATATTTCGATTTTCTAAAGGACAGGCTTTATACCTTTGAGGATAAGAGTTTAGGAAGAAGAAGCGCACAAACGGTTTTTTATCATTTAATAGAAAATTTAACATCCCTATTAGCTCCTATTACAAGTTTTCTATCAGAAGAGGCTTATGCTGCAATGCCAGGTAAAAAAGCAGAATCTGTACATTTAACAGATATCAGCAAGAGCCTGAATTTGGAGGAAGATAAAGCTGACGATGCTTTATTGGAGAAGGTCTTTGAATTAAAGTCTATTGCTTTGAAAATGATAGAAGATTTGCGTGCAGATAAAAAACTGGGATCTTCTTTAGAGGCTGAAGTTGCTCTTTATTTTAAAGAAGAAGATTTTTTAAAACTTGAAGGGAAGGAAGGCAGTCTAGAAGAAATTTATATTGTATCTAAGGTCATTCTTCATAAAGCAGATGAGCCTAAAGTTGAGGTGCATATAGCGGATCAAGAAAAATGTCCTAGATGCTGGAGAAGAGTAGAGCTTGTAGAAGAAAAAAATGGACTCTGTCATCGGTGTGAACATATACTCGTGGGACTATGAAAAAATTTTTCCTTCTTTTTTATGTCACTATTTTTTTTGTTGGTTTAGATCAAATAACTAAATCCTGGATTCATAAAAATTACAGTCTTGGTGAATCTACTGAAGTCATAAAGAACTTCTTTCATATTACCTATGTTAGAAATACAGGTGCTGCATTTGGTTTTCTTCATGATGCTCCTGAGCCATTCAGAAAAGCTTTCTTTTTGATTATTCCTTTGATTGCACTGATTGGTATTATCTACTTGATGAAAAAGAATGATGAATCCATGAAGATTCAGAACTTATCTTTTTCTCTTATATTTGCTGGGGCTTTAGGTAACTACATTGATAGGTTTAAATTAGGTTTTGTTGTGGATTTTTTAGATTTCCACTTTAACCGTGCCTATACTTGGCCTGCTTTTAATGTAGCAGATATGTGCATTGTTGTAGGGAGTTTAATGCTTTTTGTGATTTTATTACGAGAAGACAATCAAAAGAAAGAATCTTAAACCTTGTTCCCTGTTATAGATATTTTAGGTTGGTCTTTGCCAACTTATCTTATTTTAAATTCACTTATTTTTACTTTTACTATTCTTGTTTTTTTACAAAAAGTAGTTGAACAAGGACGATCTTTATTTATTGCAAAAATATTCTCACTTTACCTTTTAGTGGGCTGTTTTTTAGGAAGTCGTCTTTTTTATGAACTTTGGGTCCAAAAAACTTCAGTCTTAGAGCTATACAAGGTTCTTATCTTTTGGAAAGGTGGTTTTGTTTTTTACGGAGGACTTTTTGGAACTTTTGGAGCTGCACTTTTATTTAAACTAAGATATCCAGAGCAAAAGGTCCTATCTTGGGCTGATCTTGCAGCGCCCATTTTACCTTTTTCATATGCCTTTGGTAGATTTACATGCTTCTTGGCTGGTTGTTGTTATGGAAGATCATGTGAGTTGCCTTGGGCAGTAAAATCTTCCTTTGACGGAGTTATGAGACATCCAACTCAGTTGTATGCTTTTGTCCTTGAGTTGTTATTAGGCTGTCTTATTTTATTCTTTTATAAAAATAGAATGAGGATTGGTTTTTTAAAACATAGAGGCAGTCTGTTTTTTAGTTGGATCTTAGGTCATTCAATTTTGAGATATATCATGGAAATCTATAGAGATGATCCGAGAGGTGAATTTGTTTTAGGTTTATCTATTTCGCAGTGTTTGAGTCTTGTTTTATTTATAGCTGCAGGTATTTTTCTATTTAGGCCAAGAGCTACAAAGTAATACGTCACTAAATTTTCAAGCCTTGTCTCTAATGACTAGAGGCAGGGTGACTCGATCATATACTTTATAAATAATTTAAATATAACATAAATATTCCAGGAGGGAATGCAATGAAAAGTACTTTAATCCTATTTTTAATTATGAGCTTATCAAGTGTTTGTTTTGGTCAAGATGACATGCAGGCACCGCAAGTCAATAAAGTTGACCAAACTGAAGAAGTAACAGCAACAGAAGAGCCAATGGAAGTTAGACAGTCTGCAGAAGTTGGCTATATGTGTTTGGCATTAGAAATTCCAGATCTATTTTTGGGAGAATTTGTAACAACTGATAATGATATCATTCCAGCAATGGCATTTGCTGATGCTAATGGAAATATACTAGAAGCCTATGCTGTTGGAGACGGTCTCAATGTTGCAATAGAAATTGTAGATCCAGCGGACAGTTTTAATAACCTAGTGGGGACTCAAAGTGCATCTCAAGATGATTTTTTTGATGATCTATTTGGATTTGTTGATGATTTAGAAGCCCACAGTGAAGTATTTTTTACAGTAGAAGGTGAAGAGGGTTCTGTGTATCTTGATTATAGACACAAGAGCAACGTGACCTTGATGTTTTATGGTCCTTATGTTTTAGATGGAGCGCTTAACCAAATAAATACACCTGTATTGTATCAGGCTTTAGAAGATATGGGATTGGATAAAGCGAGAGGAGACTTTGACACTGAATTTAAGACCTTAACGGATGAAAATGGTAAACAAGTAGAGGTTGTAGTTTTTGAATTTAACACACAATTTATATGCGAAGGTATTGAGTTGGTTACAGCAGCACCTGTTGCTCCAACTTTATTTCCGTAAAAAATAAAAAGTATAAAAATTAGCAGGACTAAGAGTGTTTCTGAGTCTAAGAACTACTTTTGAATCTGATAAATATGACTCGCACCACTCATAAGTGTTTTATGGGTGAAGTGAGTTTTAGATAATTCTTCTTTAAAAAAATTTTGGAAAACCTTTCCGCTTGGGAAGGCTTTGCTTGATTTATTCAAATACTCATAGGCACTTTTTTCACCTGAAATAAGTCCGCCAACTTTAGTCATAATGATATTATTATAAATGGTTAAAAAAGGTTTCATAAACCAAGAGCTACCAGAAACACCGGTTTCTAGAATATATAAAAAGCCATTGGGTTTTAAAACTCTTAGCATTTCTGAAAGTGCTTTATGTGGATCTTGAACATTGCGTAAACCATAGGCGACAGAGACGGCATCAAATTGTTCATTTTCAAATGGAAGAGCCATCATGTCTGCTTTTTTGAACTCAATATGTGGAACGTCTTTTTCTTGAGCTTTAGTAGGGGCAGACTCTAGCATGCTTTCGCAAAAATCAATTCCAACAACTTTGGAGTCTTTACTAAGTGACTGAGCCCAATCAATGGCAAGATCACCTGTGCCAGTTGCACAATCTAATACGCTTAAATTTAAAGATTTATCATTTGGGGCTTTGATGTTTTTATGGTGCATCTTAACTATGGATTTTCTCCATTTGCGAGCCATACCAAAAGTAATTCCATCATTAGCTTTGTCGTAGCTGTTAGCGATACTTGAAAAGAGATTTTCTATTTTTTTTGGATCAGGGCCTTCGTATGTAGGATTCATTTTTAAAACTCATCTTTTAGTAAAGCATGTAATTTATAAATTTTCTTTTGGAGTATTTTGAACTCTGAAGGAGTAATGGCTTGAAATCCATCAGAGAGAGCTTTGACAGGATTATGGTGAACTTCAATTAAGAGCCCATCCGCTCCAGCTGCTACTGATGCTAAAGAGATATCAGATACCAGTTGGCTGTCGCCCGTTCCATGAGAAGGGTCAGCAAAAACGGGATAATGAGTGTTTCGTTTTAGGTAACTAATTGCATTGATATCGAATGTATTTCTAGTTTTAGTCTCAAAAGTGCGGATACCACGTTCGCAAAGGATAACTTTATTATTTCCTTCAGCTTCTATGTAACCAGCAGCATGGACCCATTCGTCAATAGTAGCTGAAAAGGCTCTTTTGAGTAGGACTGGTTTTTGTGTTTTACCCAACTCTTTTAAAAGCTCATAGTTGTACATATTGCGGGCACCTACCTGAAAACAATCTACAAATACTGAAAGTTCTTCAACTTGTCGTGGATCTGTGACTTCTGAAAAAATAGGGAGATTAAACTTTTCTCGGACTATTTTGACGTAAGGGTAGGCTTCTTTTCCAAGCCCTTGAAAGCTATTAGGTTTAGTTCTGAGCTTGAATATTCCAGCTCTTAGGGCCGAAACACCACAGTTTTTTAGTTCAGATGAGATATGAGTGTACTGATTAAGGCTTTCAATAGCACATGGGCCACCGACAATATATGGGATACTGTCTGGTTTTAAGTTTGTGGGCCCTATTGAAAATGCTTTAAATTTCATGCTCACAAGCATTGTCCTTTGTTTAGCCTGTGTTAAGGTCATAACGCCGTGCTTACAAAACAACAAGAACTTTGTAGAATTGGGGGGCTTTTATCTTCTGTAAATGGAGACAAGGTCTCACTATATGACCTCACAGAACAAGTCTTTGAGGTTGGGTCTAGCTTAGTAGATTCCAATGATTCTTCTGTTAACCCATCTGTGCTCTTTGGCACTTTTGAGTTTTTAAAACCCAATGATATTAAGTTATTTTCTGCTAAAAAAAGGACTATTCAGTCTTTTATAGATGTTGGCATAGATGCGCCCTTAGAAACTCACCAAAAAATTGAGGCGGGTCTAAGTGTAGAGTGGAAAAATCCAAACTTTGAAAAATATAAGAAGAGCTACGAGTGGGCTCAAGAGAAATTCAAATCCAAGGAGCTTGAAAAAGCTGTTTTAACTCAAAACTTCGAAGGGACTACAGAACGGAGTTTTAAAGAAACTGTCTTGCACTTCATAAGGCAGCTGAATTGTAAAAGTTCTACTGCCTATGGTTGGAGTTATGGGTTTTGGGATCTGGATAAAAAAGAGGCTTTTTTTGGGCTGAGTCCTGAGAGGCTTTTGTGGTCTGAAGATTTAAAAACTTATAAGACTGAATCTATAGCAGGAACGAAGCCCGTTGGGCTTCGAGAAGAACTATTGACGGACCAAAAACTTATAAAAGAACAAAAGCTTGTAACAGAGGATATTATTCATACTTTGAAAAGTTTGGGTATAGATTCAGAGGTAGATAAACAGGAAATTATAGACTCAGGCTTGGTGTCACATCTTAGGCATGAAATTAGAATGAAATCTGATCAAGTAGAGAA
This sequence comes from uncultured Bdellovibrionales bacterium, assembly GCA_937958795.1. Lineage (GTDB taxonomy): Bacteria > Bdellovibrionota > Bdellovibrionia > Bdellovibrionales > UBA1609 > CALGNA01. The sequence continues at coordinate 9,146 of CALGNA010000071.1, forward strand.
TAAAAACCAAATCAACTTGATCCAAGGCCTTCACCCAACGCCAGCCTTGGGTCTAAAGCCTCGTGTTGATAAATGGCTTCCAAGGCTAGGGTCAGAGATGAGAAAAGAGTACGGGGGAGGAGTTTTTGCTGTTTGT